>JAITWP010000090.1 GCA_031285365.1 Azoarcus sp. | reverse complement strand
GCGATGACCAGTTCGAGCTGCATGCCCGTCTGGAAGCGGATTTCATCGAATGCCCGCATGTTTGACGGATCGGCGACGGCCAGAACCAGGCGGTTCGGGTTGGTGCGCTGCGATAAGGCGATAACCTGATGTTTGCGCACCAGATTGGTATCGATGACCTTGTTTGGCAAAAAGTCCCGGTTGACTGCGGCGATGTCGAGCAGGGGATAACCGAAAGTCTCGGAAGCGAATTGGGCAACGTCGCGGGCGCTCAACAATTTGCGTTGCGTCACTTCGTGCAGAAAAGCATTCGTCGTTCCATCGCCGGAAGTGCACGCATTGGCGTCTGTTTCGGACAAACGGTTCTTCTGGATAAGTGCCCGGGCGAGTCCGCTCAACGCGGTTTGTGGATTGGCTGCCATTTCCCGCTCATTTATTAAGATGACATTGTACGATTCCGGCTGCGCACTACCTGTAGTGAAGCGCAGTGCGCGCATCACATCGCAGCCCGTTAACCGTACCGCCAAGCCTTATCTGTGCAGCAGGACTTCTATCACGAACCTGCTACCGACGTAGGCCAGCATCAGGGCGATGAACCCGGCCAACGTCCAGCGCAGGGCAACCCGGCCTCGCCAGCCGCGGAAGTGTCGCCCAATGAGAAGGGTGCCGAACAAGAGCCACGAAATCGTGGCGAAGACGGTCTTGTGATCGAACCGGAAAGCCGTCCCGAAAAGGGTTTCCGTGAAAATGACCCCTGTCAGCAGGGTCAGGGTGAGCAGCACGAAGGCGACGCCGATCAGCCGGAAAAGCAGTGCCTCCATCGTCAGCAGTGGCGGCAGGTTTGCCAGTGCCCGTGAAAGACGGCCGTGGTGTAACTGTTTCGTGGCCATGGCCATCAGCATTGCGTGCAGGGCGGCAAGCATGAACAGGCTGTACGCCAGCATGGCAATGATGAAGTGGATGCGGAAAACCGGCGAAGCGATATTGTCGTCGGACAGCACATGGTTGGCGGGGAAAAAAACCGCCAATGCACAAGCCAGCACGCCTGCGGACAGCACAATGACGCGCAGGCCGTCGAGTCGGTTGGTCAGAGTCTCCGTCCAGTAAAAACAGATCGCCAGCCACACCGCGAGCGAGAGCGCGATGCTGAAACCGAAACGCATCTCGCCCCCGGGGAAAATCGCTGCCTGTAGCGCGAAGCCGTGCGCAAGCAAGGCAAAGACGAGCAGGACACGCTCGACACGCGCCATGCCGGGGATCGGTTTTCCTGATGCCTTGAAGCTGCTCGGTTGCGTGCGCCAGAAGTAAAGCCCGAGGCCCGCGTAGAGCACGGCGGGAATGAGATGAAGATGCAGTAGAATTGGCTCCATAGGAACGACTCAGTTTACCCCAGTTATCCCAATTCCTCCATTTTCGGTCAAATTACTTGCCCTGGCGGGGCATGCGGAATTTATATGCTCGACAACCTTACCCAACGTCTTTCAAAAGTAGTCAAAACCCTTCGCGGTCAGGCCCGCCTCACCGAAGACAACATCCAGGAAGCGATGCGTGAAGTGCGCATGGCTCTGCTCGAAGCCGATGTTGCTTTGCCGGTGGTCAAGGAATTCGTCTCCAGGGTCAGAGAAAAGGCGGTTGGACAGGAAGTCATCGAATCGCTCACGCCCGGACAGGCGCTCGTCGGCGTAGTGCATGACGAATTGTGCGCGCTCATGGGCGGCACCCATCAGGGGCTCAATCTGGCGACCCAACCCCCGGCAGTCGTGCTGATGGCCGGTTTGCAGGGCGCGGGCAAGACCACCACCGTCGGCAAGCTCGCCCGTTTGCTGCGCGAAGAGCAAAAGAAAAAAGTGCTGACCGTCTCCGCCGACGTTTACCGTCCGGCGGCCATTCAACAGCTCAGGACCGTGACCGAACAGGCCGGAGCCGATTTCTTTGCCTCGCAGGTCGGTCAGAAGCCCGTCGACATCGTGCTTGCCGCGCTCGATTTCGCCCGCAAGCATCACCACGAAGTATTGCTCGTCGACACTGCCGGTCGACTGGCGATCGACGCGGCGATGATGGACGAGATTCGCGCCCTGCACGCGGCGCTCGACCCGATAGAAACCCTGTTCGTCGTCGACGCCATGCTTGGACAGGACGCGGTCAACACCGCCCGCGCCTTCAACGAGGCTTTACCGCTGACTGGCGTGGTGCTGACCAAACTCGATGGGGACGCTCGCGGCGGCGCGGCGCTGTCCGTGCGCCACATCACCGGCAAGCCGCTGAAATTCGCCGGTATTGGCGAAAAGCTCTCAGGTCTCGAACCCTTTCACCCGGATCGCATGGCAAGCCGCATCCTCGGCATGGGCGACATCCTCGGCCTGGTCGAGGATGCCCGGCGGCACGTCGACGAAGAAAAGGCCGCTGCCTTCGCGCGCAAGATCAAGAGCGGCAAAGGGTTCGACCTCAACGACTTCAAGGCGCAGATCGGGCAGATGCGCAACATGGGAGGCATCTCCTCGCTCCTCGACAAACTCCCGGCCCAGTTCTCGCAGGCCGCCGGCAAGTTGCAGGGCGGTGCCGAAGAAAAGACCGTTGCCCGCATCGAAGGCATCATCAACTCCATGACCCCGCTCGAGCGCACTCGCCCCGAACTTCTCAAGGCCAGCCGCAAGCGCCGCATCGCCGCCGGTGCGGGCGTGGCCGTTCAGGAAGTCAATCGCCTGCTCAATCAGTTCGAGCAGGCGCAGAAAGTCATGAAGCAATTCTCCAAAGGCGGTGTCGGTAAAATGATGCGTGCCATGAAAGGCATGATGACCGGCGTTCCCGGCCTGCGGTGAAGGCAGGCAGCATGGGGGACGTACTTGTTGCGCTCGGACGCTCGATACGCAGTCTTGTGCGGCCGGGCGTCTTCATCCATCTCGTCTGGCCGGGTGTCGTCTCGACGCTGCTGTGGATCATCGTGGCCTGGCTCTCCTGGGGGGCGTTAACCGATTGGATCGGCAACCTGATCGGTGTCTCCGGGAAGGGGACAGTCGTGGTCAAGATGCTTGTGGTGCTTGCGTTACTGCCTCTCATTTTTGTTTTCGCGATGCTGCTCGTCTCCTCTGTGGCCCTGCCGATAATGCTCGATCACGTTGCCCGGCGCGATTACGCCGACCTCGAACAGCGCCGTGGCGGCTCCAACATGGGCAGCGTCCGAAATACCCTGCGGGCCTTGCCGAAATATCTTCTTGTTATTGTTGTGTCGCTGCCATTCTGGCTCATTCCCGGCGTGGCGCTGGTAGTGCCCCTATTGGCGACCAGTTGGCTCAATCAGCGCCTTTTCGGTTATGACGCCTTGATGCTTCATGCCGACGGCGATGAACTCGTTTCCCTGCCGCAGGAAGTCCGCTCCAGGATGCGGTTGTTGGGTGGCGTGACTGCTCTGCCGGCCTACATACCGGTTGTCAACATCGTCGCCTCGGCACTTTCCGGGCTGGCTTTCGTCCATTTTCTGCTTGAGGCCCTGCGCCGCAGGCGCAGTGCAAATTCACCTTGAAAATTGGACTGATCGAACGAGGAACGCGCCAGAATCCGCAAATTCGTATAACATATATGCTTTGGGTGGTCTTTTTAAGTTGCTTCGCCGCTTGATACGGGGTCGGAATGTGTGTTCGTGAGGCCGGTAATTTCCAAAGAGGGACTTGGATCATGTTCATCATCAGATCAATGCTGCGCCAGCGTTTCGTGGCGGCATTTGCACTGATAACTGTTTTGGGGGCGATCAGCCTGAACGTCCGTGCCGATACCGCCACCCTCACTGTTTCCGACAAAATTGCCCGCGAAGCGGAGATCGCGATTCAGTACGTCCACCAACATAACTACGACGAGGCACTGAAACACTATAGACAGGCTCTTTCCGATTCCATCAAGACGGACGATGGGCAACTCAGGCACGTCGCCCGCTTCAGGAATGATATTGGCGTCGTTTACCTGAAAATGGGGAAATACGCCGAAGCTCGCGACATCCTGACACAGGCCGTCAGGATTGCCGGGAGGAAGCAAAACAGCAGCGATCCAAATAGCGTCACGATCTACAAAAACCTGGGTGCGGCGTTCTACAACCTTGGTGAATATGAAAAGGCACTGGACTGGCACCGGAAAGCGCGTGCGCTTCAGGAAAGTGTTCCAGCCGCAGAACGTTCCGATCCGGCCAAGGCCAATTACAGGGAGATTGCTGCCGTTTTTGAAGAGGGTATGGCCAGTTCGCTGTCGTTGGAGTGGTGTGCCAAAACGGTGATGTTTCGCAAGCAGGATGCGGGTTTTGGGTACCTGAACGCGGGGAAATATGCGCAGGCCCGTGACGTCCTGTTGCAGGCCGCTGAAATTGCTGAAAAGGAATTGGGCGGCAAGGATGCGGATAGCGCCGAAATATTCAGAAATCTGGGGGCGGCGTTTCACTATCTCGGCAACAGTGAAAAGGCGCTGGACTGGTACCAGAAGGCGCTTGCGGTTCGGGAAAGTGTTCTGAGCGCGGAGAGTTCCGGTGTGGCTGAAATTTACATGGACATTGGCGCCGTCCATGAGAGGCAGGGTAATTTCCAGGCTGCGTTGGACGGATATACCAAGGGGCTGGCGGTTCGTGAGAAAGCGTTGGGTGCGGAACATTCTTCTGTGGCAATGGACTACGACAGGGTTGCCTCTCTGCACCAGAATTTTGGCGAACACGATGAAGCGTGGGAATGGCGGCAAAAAGCTACTGAAATTCGTAGCAGGGCAAGGGATGGCAATAGCGCCGGGGCGACCTCCGACCATCATCGCAACGCTGCTCGCATGTATTTCGGGCAAGGCGATTACGAAAATGCCCTGAAATCGTATGAGCAGGCATTGGTGATTGAAGAAAAAAATCTGGGAAAACAACACCCAGTCACTATTGCGACCCGCAACGACATTGCCGGGGTGTACGACAAAAAGGGCGATTACAAACAGGCGCTGGACTGGTACAGAAAAGCCCTGGCAGATCAGGAAAAAGTTCTTGGTAAAGGGAATCAATCCACGGCATTGTCATACATCAATATTGCTGTGGCCGAAGCCAGACTGGGCAACAACGGAAAAGCCTTGGAGAATCTGCAAAAAGCCGCGGGAATTTTTGAAAAATCGGTCGGCAAGAACCATCCTGGCGTCGCTACGGCCTACACCAATGTAGCCTGGGTGTACTCCAGGATGGGCAATTACGTCAAGGCGGAGCAATGGGGCAGAAAGGCCAAGGCGGTCAATGAAAGGATCTTTGGCAAGGACCACCCCGCTACGGGCCTATCCTATGGCAACGTCGCCATGATCCATTTGAATCGGAAACAGTACGACAAAGCCATTTCCGGTTACCTCCGTGCCTATCGGATTTATCTCGCCAAATTCGGAGAGACATATCCACAGACGCAATCGTTCAGAGGCAACTTGGAACGCGTCTACAGACTGACCAAAAACCCAAAACCCTTCGATGACTGGTTGGCCGAAACCCTGGAAGGATAGTCACGCAGAATTTCAGATGAGATCACTGGTTGAGAATCAAACGCGGGAGAGACTCCCCCGGTTCATTTGCATGTTGCCACGATCTCCAGAATCTCCGCCCCGTAGGCTTCCAGCTTGTGTTCGCCGATCCCTGTGATCTGGCGCAGATCGTCCGGCGTTGCCGGGCGAACGATGGCGATGTCGCGTAGCGTAGCGTCGTGAAAGATCACGTAAGCCGGCACATTGCGTGCCTGTGCGGTGTCTGCGCGCCAGACGCGCAGACGCTCGAAGAGCGTGGCAGGCACTCCGCCGGGAATGATGCGCTCGCGTGAGGCGGCCTTGCGTTGCTTTTTCGACCGGTGGGGTTTTTCGGGCGGTAGCCTGACGAGAAGATCGGCCTCTCCCCGCAGCAACGGGCGGGCAGTATCGGTGAGTACCAGTGCGTTATAGCGTTCATGATCGACACTGACGAGATCGTGTGCCACGAGTTGCCGGAAGACCATGCGCCAGTGTTTCTCATCAAGGTCGTTGCCGATGCCGAAAGTGCTCAAGCCCTCGTGGCCCTTGTCCCGCACCTTGTCCGTGAGTTCGCCGCGCAGCACGTCGATCAGGTGTCCCGCCCCGTATCGCTGGCCGGTGCGATACACGCAGGATAAAGCCTTGCGTGCGGCTTCGGTGGCATCCCACGTCTGGGGCGGATCGACGCAGTTATCGCAGTTGCCGCAGGGCGCGGCCTCCTCGCCGAAATAGGCGAGCAGTTGCTGGCGGCGGCAAGCCGTGGTTTCGGCCAGTCCCACGAGGGCATCGAGCCGGTTGCGGGCAAGTCGCCGGTAGGTCTCGTAATCCATACCGGCCTCTCCCTCGCCCGAATCGATCATCCGCCGCTGCTGGACGACATCGGCCGCGCTCCAGGTCATCCATGCCCGTGCGGGCAAACCGTCGCGGCCAGCCCTGCCCGTTTCCTGATAATAGCCCTCGATCGAACGCGGCAGGTCGAGATGCGCCACGAACCGCACGTCCGGTTTGTCGATTCCCATGCCGAACGCAATCGTCGCCACCATCACCAGGCCGTCTTCGCGCAGAAAGCGCCCTTGATGCGCTGCCCGCATCTCCGTGGGCAACCCCGCGTGATAGGGTAGCGCCGCGACGCCATGCTCCTGCAACCATATGGCGGTTTCTTCCACCTTGCGCCTCGATAGGCAATAGACGATTCCCGACGCGCGCGAAAACCGGGAGTGAATCTCATCGCGGATGAAATTGAGCAACTGGCGGCGTGGATCGGCTTTTTCGACGATTGCGTAATGGATATTGGGTCGGTCGAAACTGGAAATGAAGCATCGTGCCGCGCTCAAGTGCAGCCGCTGGATGATCTCGTCGCGGGTCTGACGATCAGCCGTGGCCGTAAGCGCAATGCGCGGAATGGCCGGATAGCGTTCCGGCAGGATCGACAATTGCAGATACTCGGGGCGGAAATCGTGCCCCCATTGGGAGACGCAATGCGCCTCATCGATGGCAAACAGCGCGAGTCGATCGGTGTCTCGCAGATGATCGAGCTGGTCAAGGAACCGGGGGGTCATCAGGCGTTCGGGGGCGACATAAAGAAGATCGAGATTGCCTGCGCGTAGCGCTCGTTCGGTGGCTCTGGCCGTTTCCAGATCGAGGCTGGAGTTGAGGTATTCCGCTGCCACTCCCGCTAGATA
>JAITWP010000105.1 GCA_031285365.1 Azoarcus sp. | reverse complement strand
TCATGTAGGAACCGGCCCAGGGGTCGACAACACTACAGATATGGGTTTCTTCCTGAATGATGATCTGAGTGTTGCGGGCGATACGCGCCGAGAACTCGGTGGGCAGCGCGATGGCCTCGTCGAGCGAATTGGTGTGCAGGGACTGGGTTCCGCCGAATACCGCCGCCATCGCTTCGATGGTGGTGCGCACCACGTTGTTGTATGGATCCTGCTCGGTGAGCGACCAGCCCGAGGTCTGCGTGTGAGTGCGCAGCATCATCGACTTCGCGCTCTTCGGGTTGAACTGCTTCATGATTCGCCACCACAGCAGGCGGGCGGCGCGCATCTTGGCGATTTCGAGATAGAAGTTCATCCCCACGCCCCAGAAGAACGACAGACGGCCCGCAAAGGTGTCCACGTCCATTCCGGACTTGATCCCGGTGCGCACGTATTCCAGTCCGTCGGCAAGCGTGAAGGCCAGTTCGATGGCCTGGTTCGCGCCCGCTTCCTGGATGTGGTAGCCGGAAATCGAGATGGAGTTGAACTTCGGCATGTTCGCCGAGGTGTATTGAAAAATGTCCGCGATGATCCGCATCGAGGGCGACGGCGGATAGATATAGGTGTTGCGAACCATGAACTCCTTGAGGATGTCGTTCTGGATGGTTCCGGAGAGCATCTCCTGCGGCACGCCCTGTTCCTCGGCGGCAACGATGTAACCGGCCAGCACCGGCAGCACTGCGCCGTTCATGGTCATCGAGACGGAAATCTTGTCGAGCGGGATGCTGTCGAAGAGGATTTTCATGTCTTCGACCGAATCAATGGCTACCCCGGCCTTGCCCACGTCGCCGAGCACGCGGGGATTGTCCGAATCGTAGCCGCGATGCGTGGCAAGGTCGAACGCAACCGAGATGCCCTGTCCGCCTGCGGCCAGCGCCTTGCGATAGAAGGCGTTGGATTCCTCGGCGGTGGAAAAGCCTGCGTACTGACGAATCGTCCACGGCTTGACCGCGTACATGGTCGGTTGCGGGCCGCGCACGAAAGGCTCGAAACCGGGCAGGGTGTCGGTGTAGGCGAGCCCTTCGACATCTGCCTTCGTATAAAGCGGCTTGACCGTCAGTCCTTCCGGCGTAATCCAGTTGAGGTTCTCGATGTTGCCTTCCGGCGCCTGTTTGGAGGCGGCCTTTGTCCAGGCGTCGAGATCGGGCTGCTTCGTTTCAGGCTGACTGGTGTTGGACATGGGAACCTCGTTTTTGGGCTTACTGTGAGAGCAAAAAACAGCCGCTTGCGCGGCTTTTTTTTGTTAAGTTAACTTATATAAGATTAAGGGGTTACGAATTAAATAGTACCCTGCAAATAACCCTTTGCGCAATGCAGCAATGGCAGGGGTTTACCTGTAGCTATTCCTGGTACGGCATGCGTGGCGGGAGAGAAATATCCCTCTCAAAAGCAGGCTCGCCCAGAACATATGTGGCGGCCACACAACGATCATCTCCCAGCATCATCAACGCGAAAAGACGCCCCGTGAGCGTGGTGGCGTGTGACACGCGCGCCTCAAGCAACACGGACGAACGGGGATCAAGAACGACGAAATCGGCCTCACGGCCCGGCAGAAAGTTGCCGATGTGCTCATCCAGGCAAAGCGCGCGTGCGCCGCCCAGGGTGGCGAGATAAAACCCGGCTTCGGGCGTGAGAACCTGTCCGGTGAGTTGCACCACCTTGTAGGCTTCGTTGAGTATTTGCAACATGGAAAAACTGGTTCCCGCACCGATGTCGCTTCCCAGCCCCACCCGCAGGCCGAAGTCGCGCGCGCGCGCCAGGTCGAACAGGCCGGAGCCGAGGAAAAGGTTGGAAGTGGGGCAAAAGCTCATTGCTGCGCGACTGTTCGCCATGCGGTGGCGGTCTTCGTCATCGAGCCAGATGCAGTGCGCAAACACACTGCGCTCGCCAAGCTGATCGAACCGCTCGTAGATGTCCAGATAACTGCGTGCGCCGGGATAGAGCCACATCGCCCAGGCGACTTCCGAACGCTGTTCGGCCAGATGTGTTTGCAGGTAAAGGCCAGGTATTTCGCCGAAAAGCCGTCCGGCACGCTGCATCTGTTCTTCCGTGGAAGTGGGCGCGAAGCGCGGGGTGACGGCATAGGCCAGACGCTCGCGCCCATGCCACTTCTCGATCAGGGCACGGGACTGGGCATCGCCCTCTGCCGCAGTATCGCGCAGGGATTCCGGACAGTTGCGATCCATCAGCACCTTGCCGGCAATCATCCGCATGCGGCGCGCGCGCGCGGCTTCAAACAGGGCATCGGTGCAGACGGGATGTACGGTGGTGAAGACCATCGCCGTGGTCGTGCCGTGACGCAACAGTTGATCGCAGAAGAACCCGGCTCCCGCAGCGGCATACGCGGGATCGGCATGGCGGGCCTCGGCGGGCCAGGCGTATTTTTCGAGCCATGCCGAGAGTTGTTCGCCGTGGCTGGCGATGATTTCCGTTTGCGCGCAGTGGGTGTGGGTGTCGATGAAACCCGGTACGATAAACTTGCCGGAGTAGTCGATGCGGTGGGCATCGGTCGGTAGACTGGATTCGAGTTCCGCCGTCGGCCCGCAAGCGAGCACATGACCCTCGCGAACGAGGAGCAGGCCGTCGGGGAAATGGACACAGGCACCGGCTCCACGCTGGATGGGGTCATCGGTGAAGTGGACGATCTCGCCGCGCACGGCCAGCAGTTGGGAAGGTGTTGTGGAAATGCGCATGATGCTTCGGGCTGAAAACGGTATGACTATGCTAAAGGTTTCCCCAATTTTACAGTTTCATTGGGTAGAGGGTGAAACGAGAGCCGTTTCCTTGCATGCTCGTCGCGGTTTATCATCCGACACCTTCTGAAACCGGAGATGAAGAGGAACAATCCATGAATCCCGTGCTGAAGTACCGAGGCGGAAAGTTACGGGAGATTCCTCGTTTCCTGCACTACATCCCGGGCGACTTCGACCGCTACATTGAACCTTTCCTGGGCGGCGGCGCGCTCTTCTTCCACCTGGAACCCGCGCGTGCGGTGTTGAACGATGTCAACGCGCGGCTCATGAGTTTCTATCGGCAACTCAGGGACCAATACCCGGAGATGCGCAAACAGTTCGATACGCTTCAGGCCGAATATGAGATCAATCAGCGAGCGTATGAAAAACTGAAGGCAGCGCAGCCGGATGTGCGCGTTCCCAACGCCAATGAAGATCTGTATTACCGGCTTCGCGCGCTCTACAACCGCCCGGATGAAACCTGGCTGGAGGGGGTGCTGTATTTCTTCATCAACAAGACGGCCTATTCCGGCATGCTCCGTTACAACCGGCGCGGCGATTACAACGTTCCTTTCGGCAGGTATTCGCATTTCAATACGCAGCGGGTAACCGCGGGGCACAGCGAACTGCTCCAGCGATCGGAACTTTTCAGCGTGGATTACACCCGGATATTTTCAATGGCAGAGAAAAATGATTTTGTCTTTCTCGATCCGCCCTATGACTGCGTATTCAATGATTACGGAAACATCGAATCCATGAATGGATTCGATGAAAAGGAACACCGTCGACTCGCGGAAGAATTCAGGAAATTGCCCTGTCGCGCGCTGATGGTCGTCGG
>JAITWP010000004.1 GCA_031285365.1 Azoarcus sp. | reverse complement strand
CCATAATCGCCCAGATAGCAGAAACTTCTCTCCTTTCCAATCCGGTTTTATCATCCGCTTCATCGTAGCCTTATCACTCACAAGATCACGAGGGAGAACGTACCATGACACCCAGTTCAGTTCACGACATCCGCAATATCTGCCTCCTTGGGCAAACCGGCAGTGGCAAAACCACCCTGATCCGGGCGTTGCTTGCCGCTGCCGGTGTCAGCGATAACAGCAGCGCACCTGTCAACCAGTCGTTTACATCCACGCTGTCGCATCTGAAATGGGCGGGTCACTGGATCAACCTGCTCGACACGCCGGGGCTGTCCGATCTGGCTGGGCGGGCACTGTCCACGCTGTCGGCGGTTGAAACCGCAGCCATCATCGTCAACGCTGCCGCCGGGCTGGAAAGCAGCCTGCGCCGGATGATGGTGGCGGCTCAGGGCAAGTGCCGCATGATCATCGTCAACAAAATCGACGCGGGCAGTAACTTCGGTGAGCTCATGGAAGCCATTACCTCTGCCTTTGGCCGTGAATGCCTGCCGCTCAACCTGCCCACGGCAGACGGCAGTGCCGTGATCGACTGCTTTTTCGACCCCAAGGCGGATGCCGACCCTGCCTTCTCCAGCGTAACCGCCGCGCACGAAGCCATCATCGATCAGGTCATCGAACTCGACGAAGACCTCATGGCACGCTACCTCGAACAGGGCGAGGCGCTCGACCCCGACCAACTCCACGCTCCGTTTGAAGCCGCTTTACGCGAAGGTCACCTGATCCCCGTCTGCTTCGTCTCCGCCCAGACGGGTGCGGGCGTGCCCGAGCTGCTCGACATCCTCGGCAAGCTCATGCCCGATCCCACTGAAGCCAATCCTGCGCCATTCCTCAAAGGCTCGGAAATGGTCGAAGTCCTGCCCGATCCCGATCGCCATACGATTGCCCACGTCTTCCAGATCAGCAACGACCCTTACCGGGGCAAGATCGCCCTCTTCCGCGTACATCAGGGCACGATCTCCCCGGGTGATTCGCTTTTTGTCGGCGACGGACGCAAACCCTTCAAAGTGGCCCACCTCCTGCGCATACAGGGGCAAACCACCTCGGAAACCAAACTCGCCGTCCCAGGGGATCTCTGTGCCGTCTCCCGGATCGACGAACTGCACCACGATGCCGTCCTGCACTCCTCACACGATGAAGACTACTTTCATCTGGTTCCGCCCCTCTATCCGCAGCCCGTCTACGGTCTGGCGCTTATTGCCCGCAAAACTGCCGACGAACAGCGCCTGGGCGAAGCCCTCTCCCGTCTGGCCGATGAAGACCCCTGCCTGGAAGTCGGTTATGACCCGCGCAACCGCCGCACCGTCGTACGCGGTCTTGGCGAACAGCACCTGAAAATCGTCCTCAGCGAACTCTCTTCGCGCTGGAATCTCGAACTCGACACCGCACCGCCTGCCATTGCCTACCGCGAAACCATCAACTCCGTCGCCGAAGCACGCTATCGCCACAAGAAACAGAGTGGCGGCGCAGGCCAGTTCGGTGAAGTCGCCCTGCGCGTCGAACCCCTGCCGCGTGGCGAGGGTCTCCAGATTGGCGACGAAGTCAAGGGCGGAACCATCCCCACGCAGTTCATGCCAGCGGTCGAAAAAGGCATACGTCAGGCTGTCGCCGAAGGCGCATTGGCCGGTTATCCGATTCACGACCTGCGCGTAGTCATCGTCGACGGCAAACACCATCCCGTCGATTCCAACGAAATCTCCTTCGTCACCGCCGGACGTCACGCCCTGGTCGACGCCGTACTGGCTGCGCGGCCCCAGATCCTCGAACCCATCATCGAAGTCCAGGTTCGGGTATCGGACAACTACTTTGGCAACGTCAGCGCCGAAATCTCCGGACGTCGTGGCCGCGTCACCGGCACCGACAGCCCCGCGGCTGGTTGGACGCAAATCACCGCCACCGTACCGATGGCCGATATGGACGGTTTTGAAGCGCGACTGAAGGCGCTCTGCGCGGGCGAAAGCGAATTCGCCACCACAGCGGGCGGCTATGATCCGGTCACGGGCGATGTGCAGGCCAGGCTGGTGAATGAGTACGCCAACCGGGATCGAGGTTAGTAATGAATTTTTCCAAACACCTTCAAGCACCAAAGTGCCCTGCCTGTGAGAAAAAGGTCAATCTGAAAGAGCTGGGATCACCCAAACCATTCGACAGCCAGCCTGCGCCGGCGGGTCAATGCCCTGAATGCAAGGTTGACCTGCGATGGGTTCGCTCCAGAGAGAAAATTCTGGTGATGACCGTTTCCGGATTGGTTTTTCTTCCCTTACTCATGCTTTTGATCAGCATGGTTTTGGGAGATTCCGCGATGGCGCTGGAGCACCGTGTGGGCGTTGTTCTGGCTGGTTCCATTGCACTCGGTTTTCTCAACGGCAAGGAACTGGTCGCCTTCAAGGCGTCCGGTGATTAGTTGATGAAGTAGAAAATACCGTAACACTACGGTCATTCCGGTACAGAAGCCCTGATCGTCCATGTGGCGGTCAGGGCTTCTGTGCTTTTGGCTGCTTCAGAGCAGAACAAGGCAATAGCGACAAAAAAATCGGGTAAACCCTCTCTTGGCATGGTACTCGGGAGTTGTGTTATTCTAAATTATGTCTTATATAAGATATAAAGCTGTCACTCCCTTCCCCCACCCCCAACCCTGAGGAGTAGCACCATGTCACGTGAGTCAGAAATCGCAGCCCTGGAACAAGAATGGGCAACCGCCCCCCGTTGGCGCTGGCAAGGCATTCGCCGCAGCTACAGCGCCGCCGATGTCGTGAAACTGCGCGGTTCGGTACGAATCGAATACACGCTGGCAAAAAGGGGGGCGGAAAAGCTATGGAATAAACTCCACGGTGGCGCGAAAAAGGGCTATATCAACGCTTTCGGGGCCGTCACTGCCGGACAGGCGATGCAGCAGGCCAAGGCAGGACTGGAGGCGGTCTATCTCTCGGGCTGGCAGGTCGCTGCCGATGGCAATACGTCCGAGACGATGTATCCGGATCAATCGCTCTACGCCTACGATTCCGTCCCGGCAATGGTCAGGCGCATCAACAACACTTTCAAGCGTGCGGACGAAATCCAGTACGCTCGGGGAGTTTCTCCCGGCGATAAAAACTTCGTCGATTACTTTCTGCCCATTGTCGCGGATGCCGAGGCCGGTTTCGGTGGCGTGCTGAAGGCTTTTGAACTGATGAAGAACATGATCGCCGCAGGCGCTGCCGGGGTGCATTTTGAAGATCAACTGGCAGCGGCCAAGAAGTGCGGTCATATGGGGGGCAAGGTATTGGTTCCCACTCGCGAGGCGATTGAAAAACTGACCGCCGCACGTCTGGCCGCCGATGTCCTGGGGGTTCCCACGCTCATCCTGGCACGCACCGACGCGGAAGCGGCCAATCTCCTCACTTCCGACTACGATGAGAATGATCGCCCGTTCCTTACCGGCGAACGCACCTCGGAAGGCTTCTATCGTGTCAAGAACGGGTTGGAACAGGCCATCGAGCGTGGTATCGCCTATGCGCCCTATGCCGACCTGGTGTGGTGCGAAACAGCCGTACCTGACTTGGGTTTTGCCCGCGAATTCGCGCAGGCGGTGCGGGCTGTGTGCCCTACCCGGCTCCTGGCCTATAACTGCTCGCCTTCTTTCAATTGGAAGAGGAACCTGGACGACGTAACCATCACCCGGTTCCAGGAAGAACTCTCCAAACTTGGCTACAAGTACCAGTTCATCACCCTCGCGGGCATTCACCTGAACTGGTACAGCACCTTCCGCTTCGCACACGCCTACGCACGCGGCGAAGGGATGCGGCATTACGTGGAAATGGTTCAGGAACCGGAATTTGCCGCGCGCGAGCAGGGCTACACCTTCGCTGCTCACCAGCAGGAAGTGGGAGCGGGCTACTTCGATGATGTCACCACGATCATCCAGGGCGGAGATTCGTCCATCAAGGCGCTCGCTGGTTCGACCGAAGAAGCGCAATTCCACTGAGGGGTAAAACCGCCATGAACCTCAACCTGCCCCTAGGCATCACAATTGATGCCCCCATCCATCCTGGCTTCGAGACCATTCTCAGCTTTGAAGCACTTGAACTGGTCGCGAAGCTTCATCGCGCCTTCGAGCCGCGCCGCCGGGAACTGTTGAAGATGCGCATCGAGCGTCAGGCCCGGATCGACGCAGGCGAAATGCCGGACTTCCTGCCGGAAACCCGGCACATCCGCGAAAACGGCTGGAAAATCACACCCCTACCCAAGGCACTGGAATGCCGGAGAGTGGAAATCACCGGCCCAGTCGAAGCCAAGATGATCATCAACGCCCTGAATTCCGGCGCAGATTCCTACATGGCCGACTTCGAGGATTCCAACAGCCCCAGGTGGGAAAACCAGATACAGGGCCAGATCAATCTTTACAAGGCCATTCGGCGTGAACTCACCTTCACGAACGAAGCGGGCAAGCTCTACCAACTGAACAAAAAAACCGCCACCCTGCAAATTCGTCCGCGCGGCTGGCATCTGGACGAAAAGCATGTGCGGGTCGACGGTCAGCGCGTCTCCGGCGGAATGTTCGACTTTGCCCTCTCGTTCTTTCATAACGCAAAGGAGCAGGTCGCACGCGGAGCCGGTCCTTTCTACTACCTGCCGAAGCTGGAAAACCACCTGGAAGCGCGGCTGTGGAACGACATCTTCTGCATGGCCCAGGGTCACATCGGCCTGTCGCGCGGCACGATCAAGGCCACCGTATTGATCGAGACCATCCTGGCCACCTTCGAGATGGAAGAAATCCTGTTCGAACTGCGTTCGCATTCCGCCGGACTGAACGCGGGGCGATGGGACTACATTTTTTCCTGCATCAAGAAATTCCGGAAAAACACATCGTTCTGCCTCGCCAACCGGAGCGCGATCACGATGGAAGTTCCGTTCATGCGCGCGTATGCCCTTGCGCTGGTGCAGGTTTGTCACAGACGTGGCGCACCCGCCATCGGCGGCATGAGCGCACTGATTCCCATCAGGAATGATCCGGCGGCCAATGAGAAGGCGCTGGCGGGCGTGCGCCACGACAAGCGGCGCGACGCTTCCGATGGTTACGACGGCGGATGGGTTGCCCATCCGGGGCTGGTCGGCCTTGCGATGGAAGAATTCACCGCTGTCCTCGGTTCCCGGCCGAACCAGCGGGAAAAATTGCCCGCAGGCACGTTCGGCCCCAAAGACTGGCTCGATTTCCAACCGGAACAGCCGATTACCGAAACGGGCCTGCGCAACAACATCCACGTTGGCATCCACTATCTCGGTTCCTGGCTGGCGGGCAATGGTTGCGTGCCGATCCACAATCTGATGGAAGACGCCGCCACCGCCGAAATCTCCCGCTCGCAAGTCTGGCAGTGGGTCGCCTCCCCCAAGGGCATCCTGGACGACGGGTGCAAGGTCACGGCGGAAATGGTGCGCGCGATGATTGACGAGGAACTTGAAAAGGTGAAGAAAATCGTCACCGCCCAGGGCGAGGACGTTGCTACCTACGCGCAGGCGGCGAAAATTTTTGTCGACATGTCGCTGTCGCCGGAATATTCGGAATTTCTGACGCTGCCGTTATATGAGGCGATGGAGTGAGAACGAGACGCCGGAAAAAATCTCGCAGAGAAACAAATTTTGGCGCGCTTCGGCGCGTTTTTTTTGGAGAAAAAATAATTTGAGCTACAATGTGGCCCATATAGCTGGAGGATCAAACCATGTCTACAAATACTGTCGTCCGTGCCCGCATCGACGGGCGCATCAAGGAAGAAGCCTCCGCTGTGCTGGCGACAATCGGACTCACCGTGTCCGACGCTTTTCGCATCCTGCTGACTCGCATCGCACGCGAGAAGGCATTGCCGTTCGAGCCTCTGGTGCCAAACGAGGAAACCGTCGCTGCAATGCTCGAAGCCCGCGCCGGCAACCTCAAAAGCTTTGATAGTGTCGAGGCACTAATGGCAGATTTGCATGGCATTGAACCACCATGAAAAAAGCCTCCCTCTGTACCACAAGGGAGGCTTTATCTTGCCACGCTCTTCAGCGCGACAAGGAACTCAGGCCGAAACCCGCACCGATGATGGGCCGCTTTGCCCAAGTGGAAGGCTGTTGACGGCGTTCTCCACGTAACGCTGCACGGCTTCCCTGCCTGAGGAGGAGACATCCTGAGCACGACCGGCATTTTCAACCGAGTCGGCACGCACAACCGCTTCCGGTGTCTGAACGGGGGCAGCAGGCATACTGGCAGGCGCAGGCGGCGGCGGGGACGGTGTTCCTGAACGCGCGGCAGCACGTGCTTCTTCACTGATGTTGACCTGCACCGATGCACCCGACTGCTCCGGACGCGACGATTGCGCGCCATCGCGTTCGCGCGGCGCTACGATACTCTGAGCAGCGCGGGCCTGAATGTCCTGCGCACCCTCAAAACCAGTAGAGATCGTTCTTACGGCGTCCATGGTACTTCTCCTTCGTTTCACGCGTCGGGCGCAACCACTCGATGCCTGCGTGCAATCAAAGTGTAGACCGTGGGAACAACAAAGAGCGTGAAAAAAGTACCCAACAACAGCCCGCCAACGATGACCCAGCCAATTTGTTGGCGACTCTCTGCGCCTGCGCCGGTGGCGAAGGCCAGCGGAATCGCGCCCAACACCATCGCGCCGGTGGTCATCAGGATGGGACGCAGACGCAGTACTGCGGCTTCGATCACGGCCTCCCGCGCCTCCTTGCCCGCAGCGCGCAACTGATTGGCGAATTCGACGATGAGAATGCCGTGCTTGGTGATGAGCCCGATCAGAGTGACGAGCCCGATCTGACTGTAGACGTTGAGCGTGCCGCCGG
>JAITWP010000317.1 GCA_031285365.1 Azoarcus sp. | reverse complement strand
GGTGTTGCGAAGAAAGTTCCTCATCTCCCGCTTGGGGTATTTACTTTTTCAAAATACCTGTTAAGGTGAAAGCTCACGTCAACCGAGTTCTCTCCCTCGGTGTGATGGTTGGGTCTGTCGCTACCGCGGCAGATTTCTTGTGCGTCCGTGTGCTGACCTGATGGTCGATTTCTTTGGAGAGAAATCATGTTTCTGAACTGGATTTGGTTTGCCCTACTGGTTGCGGTCGCCAGCGCCAGTTCTGTTGTTGTCGCCCATAACTCTGGCAAGGAGGAGGACATAACCCGCCTTGCCGTGTTCGTACTCATATCGCTGGCCTGTGCCGTTCTGAGTCTCTTTGTGATAGAGCCTGTCCTCCAGCCTGTCCTCCTTCCTGTTCAAGCAGCCATTGAAGCCATTGATACTTGGGTGCCACAGCAAGGCCAAGCTATACATGACGTTACAGTCTTTCTAATTGAGATTACAGTCTTTCTAATTGTCAATTTGTTGCGTATCGGATATGTACTCGCCATCATGGTTGGCCCTGCATCTTTCTGGGAAAAACTGCAAAACACTCACAAGTGGTGGCAGTACAAGTGCCGGGCAATGAAAGAGAAAGACCCGTCTGCTTAAAACCCCGTAAGTCCGCGTAACACCCGGCAACGGGCGGTATTTGGAGTGCCGCCCGCTGCTGCATCAGGAGAAGTTGCAGTTGTGGAGATAGAAAACGATGTTCAAGAAGCCTTCGCGCCCGGCGCCACGCGCCGATAAGTCTGCGCCCGCGTCCGCCAGGACGCCATCCCTCACGCAAGGCGCTCTGGATTGGGAGGCTGATCGCAACGAAGCGCTCGAACGCTCGGAAGCCCGCGCCTGGACAACCGCGCGAATCATGAGCGCCCTCGCCGTAATCGCCCTGGTTGCGCTGGCGATGATGATCCCGTTTTATAAGCTCTTCCCGGTCATCTTTGAGGTCGACAAGGCCACCGGCGAAGTGATGCAGGCCCGTACCGACCCGACAGGCATCAAGGCCAACGAACTGGTCGCCAAAAACATGCTGGCGGCCTATGTCTCACGCCGGGAACGTTATCACTGGACGCTGCTCGATGACGACTATGAGGCCGTTTTCGGCATGTCTGACGAGCAAGTCGCCCGCGATTACAGAGCCATCTACGATGGCCCCAATGCGCTTGATAAAAAGCTCGGGAGCGGCACCGACATCAGCGTCAAAATCCTCTCGGTCGAACTCTCCCCGAACGACCCCGACAAGCGCGGCACGGTTCGCTGGGAACGCAAAACCCGGCGCGGCAACCAGGTTGTCGGCAACGCCGAGCAGTTTTCTTCGGACATTTCGTTCAAGTTCGCGCCGCCCAATGTCTTCAAACGAGAAAAAGTGCTCATCGCCAACCCGATGGGCTTCTCCGTGGACGGGTACGCCGTGGCCAGTGTTCTGGTTGCTGCTGACGGGGGACGCAAATGAAAAACCACGCCCTTCATGTATCCGCCGTTTGTCTTGCTGCCCTGTTGGCTTGGCATGACGCAGCGGCCTTGGGCGCGAATTCTTCGGAGCCGCCGCCCGCTGAGACAAAAGCCGACGACGCCAAATCCAAAGCGCCCCGGGCGAAAGCGGCCAAACCCAAGCCCGCCGCACCCGCCAGCCAACAGGCAGCCTGCGCGCCACGCGCCCGTACAGAGCATTTTGAACCGGGGCAGGCGTATCGCCTCCAGACCAGGCGCGGCTATGTTACCGAAATCCGTCTCACGCCTGGCGATGCGCTGCTCCTCTCGACACTGACACAGGACACCGGCAGCGCCAACAAATCCGGCGTCGGCAGCCCGAACAACCCGGTCTTCGGTGGCGGCTTCGCCAATGTTCGCGGCCAGGTGCTCACCGGCATCGTTATCACCGTCCGCATTCTCTGATCGAGGAGTGACCATGAACATTTTCCGCTTTTCGTTCGTGTTGGCGTTAGCCGCTGTTCAACCGTTGGCCTTTGCCGTTGGCAATGCCGAGATTGACGCCCCCGGCCCGGCGACTCCGGCAGCGCCTACCAGCCTGCCCACCGGCTCAAAATCAGGCACCAAGCTCGAACTCGACGCCATCCGCACGCAAGCCGCACTCGTGGCAGAGCGCGTCAAAACATTGAACATTCCGGGCGGTCAGCCTGCCGTTGGCCCGATGGTTCCTGCCATCGCCGCCCAGCCGATTGCCATTGCTCCCGGAGGTCGGGGCAGCAGCAATGCGGGCGCGGCGCAGGTCACGATGGTTGCGGGCAGAGAAGGCCAGTTGTTCGCAACGATCCAGACCGCACGCGGGCTGGTCGTCGCCAAGGTTGGCGACAAATTACCCGACCTCGGCGTCATCCGTTCCATCGCGGTCAATCAGGTCATTGTGGAAGATGGCAAGAAAACACACTCTTTGCCCTTTGCCTTTGAGCCTGCCAGCGCCTTGATTCAGGGGGGCATGGCACAGGGTAGCGGCTGGAGCACTTTTTCTTGTCAAGTATTCCGGCGGCGTTCCGGGAGCAAAACGATACCTTGAGAGCAGTATCAAAATTGCTCAGGAGTCTTTGAAAACCGAGACCTATACAAACATCAAAGAACAGCGTGAGCGCAATATCACCGAGTGGCAACAGGCTCTCGACTTTGTCAAGGGTATTGATGACGATACCAGTATCCAGGAAATCAAAGGCCAACTCTACCGCGCCGAAACCCCCGACGATCACGAACTGCTGGATTGGGATAAACCTCTCCATAAACAGCCTGAAGGCGTGAAGTCCGCGATACGTTCATTGGTTGCAAAGGCTTATGGCAAGAGCAATGTCGATTATTTTCTGACGGGACGCGATGGTGTCAGCGCGACCGGAAAGGAGTTTTACAAAAAGATTTCTCAAAACCCTAAAAAAGCATCAGAAATGCTGCTTACCGCTGGCATCCCCGGCCTGCGCTACCTGGACGGCAACAGCCGTGGCGCTGGCGATGGCAGCCACAACTACGTGATCTGGGATGAGTCACGGCTGAATCGTAATATTCAGACCTATTACCAGCGCAGCGCAACAACCAAGGCGGCCTACGAAAAGCGGATTGATGAGCTATTTTCCGGGGCAAGACCAAACATCAACGGCGTTCGCGTACTCGATACAAGCGATGCGCTGGATATGCTCGGGTTTGGCGGGATGCCGGTTGTCGTCAATGAAAAACACGCCATTGTCGAAGGCGCTGATAATCACCCGCTGACAGCAACGCAGTGGAAAACCATACCGGACTGGATCGACAACCCGGCCTTGGTGATTGAGCGCGCCAAAGATGGGCATATCAACCTCATCGCCCCGGAAAAAGTTGACGGCAAAATCGTTGTCATTGCGCTTGAGCCTAGGGCAAACCCGGCAGGTGGACATGCCCCCGGCAATCAGCGTCATTTGCTGCTGACTGCCTACGCCAAGGATACCGGCACGCTACCGCTGCGCCGGATGATCGAAACGGGCGATGCGAAGCCGTTGTATGTCGATCAAGCAAAAGGCCCGAAATTCTATGATGGCTCCGGGGGCCAATTCCCCGGCAGCGTCAATGAACTTCGAGCCTCGAACAGAAGTATAAAAACAAACCGCGATCTTTACAAATATCGCATCGAACACCAGCAATTCGGCGACGTTTCCCTACGCGGCAGCATCACGCTCGCCGACGACCAGGCCATCATCCACCTGTTCCGCGAAGCCAACAGCTCCACCCTGCCGCACGAATTCAGTCACTTGTGGCTGGAAGAAATGCGCCGTGATGCTCTGCGCCCCGACGCGCCCGAGTCGCTACGCCGGGATATGGCGACCATCCACGAATGGCTTGGCGTCCCGGATGGAGAGGAACTGGAGCGGCATCACCATGAGCAGTTCGCCCAGGGCTTCGAGACTTATCTGAAAGAAGGCAGAGCGCCCAGCATCGCACTCGCACAAGTCTTTGAAGCCTTCAAGCAATGGTTGTCCAGGCTATTTCACACCGCCAACGAGGCAGGCGTGCCGATCAATGATGCCATGCGGACGGTGTTCGACCGGATGCTGGCAAGTGATGCTGAAATACAGGCGACGGTCACGGTGCTGACGCGGGTTTCCAAAAAGACCCGGCTGGCCTTCAACACCTGGTGCGAACGTCGGCATACCACCCCCGCAGCGCAGCTTCGTCGCCTGATTGACAGCGTGATCGACGCGCCGCGAGTTGCGGATCGGCTGGCCAAGGTGGCGATGCCCCGACCAGCATCCGATCCCGACCGTAGCGCGCTGCGTGTCGAGTTGCGCCTTCGCACCGGCGAAAAAAACCTGGCCATGCAGCTCGCTGAACGAGACGGCATCACCCTCCAGCAATGGTTTATCGCTCGGCTGCTCGATGCGCGTCTCAAATCGGAAGATCGCTTCATGGGTACGCCAGAACTCCGGCGTTTGGCTGACGAAATCGAAAATATCATGCGTTCGCTGCTTGGCATGGCCACCAACTTGAACCAGGTCGCCCGCGCCTTGAACAGCACACGCGCATCGGGTCAGAAAATTGCGCCGGAACGTCTGCTGGTGCTCTCCGTTATCGAAAAAGACCTGATGGCCTTCGTCCACCGGGCGCATGGCGTGCTGGAGCAACTGGACAACAGCCCCCCGCCATTGCCGAAGAAAAACGAGCCGCCGATCACCCGCGAGATGTGCGAACGGCTTCGCTCCAGGCTCGCCGCCCGCATCCACGAAAACACGGCAGCGAGTCCCTGATGGCGCATCCCAAGGTCTACGTCGACGGCATTCTGCTCAACTGGGCGGATCGGCTGTTTCCTCTGACGGTCAAGCGCCCGCGCTACACGCCGGGGTTATCCCCGGCGCTCCTTTATTTTGCGCTCCAGTCCGGCGGCAAGTCTGGCGCTGGCCGGGTACGCGCCCAGATTGACCGGACGACCCGCAAGGTTCCCGAAGTCATGGTCAAAGTCACCAACAAAAAAGGCGCTGGCCGTGGTATGGCGGCGATTCGACAACACCTCGATTACATCACGCGCAACGGCAAGGTTGAGATCGAGGATCAGAATCAGGACGTTTTCGATGACCGGCAGGCGCTACGCCAACTCGAAGAGTCCTGGCAGGTCAGCGGTCGTCGGCGCATCCCGGAAGAAGCCGCCAAGGGGCGCGGGCTGGATGCCGTGAACCTCATGTTCTCCATGCAAGCCGGGACGCCGCCCGATGTCGTCAAGGATGCGGTACGGGAACTGCTGGCCGAGGAATTCAAGGGGCGCGAATACCTGTTTGTGCTGCATACCGACAAGGCGCATCCGCATGTCCATGTCTGCATCAAGACGCAAGCGACCAAAGATTTACCCCGCCTGCGGCACGGGCGCACAGAGCTGCAACGCTGGCGCGAAGGCTTTGCCGAGCAGTTGCGGAGCCGTGGCATCGAAGCCAACGCCACGCCCCGGCCAACCCGTGGGCAAACACGGCTGCCCATACCGCTCCACGAATACCACCGCAACCGGCGCAACCCGCAGCCGTCGCCCCTGCGGACTCAGGCTCCCGCCAACCCTGCCGCCTTTCAGTTCCAGCGCGACGCCTGGCGCGCAATGGCGCAGACGCTCAATCAATCCGCCCAGCGTAACGACGTTGGCCTGGCTCGCCGCATCGTCGCCTTCTGGCGAGGCACGCCGGTCGGCAGCGCCTTGCCGCTTTCTTCATCGCCTCCCAAGGATACTCAACATGGAACCCCCAAAAAGCGCAGACAGCCCCTCGTCGTCGTCGCCCGATTTATCCACGCTGCCCTACATCAGTCCGACGCTGGAGGCCCTGCAACTCGCGGACAAATTGACCCCCTTTCCCGCCTGCGCCATGTGTCCGGTGGCCATTTGGTACAAAACCCAAAAGACGCTCAACTGCTTTTGCAGCCGAATGCACGCCCTGACCTGGAACGGTAAGGAACCACCGGTTCTGAATTGTGATGGGCAGTTCATGGCCATTTTGCAGATGGAGAGCGAACAGGCCGGGGGAGCATGACAGATTTACCAACCGCAGTACCCACCAACGTAAGGAGATAGACCATGAAACTGAAGCTCAAGCTGTTTTCTGTTATTGCCTGCAACATGGCCATCATCATCGGCAGTTCGGCGGCCTACGCCCAGGAACTCGATGGCGATCAAAAGGACGCCTGCGAGGCGATCCTGTGTCTTTCCAGCGGACAGCGACCCACTGAATGTATCCCTCCGCTCCAGCGATATTTCAGCATCAAGAAAAAAACGTCGGCAAAAACCGCCAACGCCCGCCGCGCTTTCCTGAGTTTGTGCCCCTCTGTCAGTAGTGACACCGCGCAATCCTTGATCGACTCCATTGTCAATGGCTCAGGGAGTGGGGACGAGTGACAGCCTAGCCGGGAGACGGGGTACTTTTCTACCGCAGATCCCCTGGTTCCTCAGCTACGCGCCGCTACCCAATTGCCCAAGTAATAGGCACACCGCCAACTCCATGATATTTCACGCCTTGCCTGAGCTATGCAGCCAGTTATCAACAGATTTTGGGGATAATCCGACTCGCAGCCTACCCCAGAATGTCCTGCCGTTGCGTCTACGACGCCTCGGCGCAGACGCCAAAGTAGACTGAAAGCAAATACACACAAAGGTCGGCAACCCCGGCCTTTTTTGCTGCCCGCAGATCAATCCATGAGGGGATAGCTATACCGCCCGGCACGCATTAAAGCAATATTCATGCCAATATTAAAAACTCAAGGTGTCGGAAAAAACCTGAGTCAACTGTCCGTGAAAAATTTCGACCGGTCGAAATTCAAGCCATCCGATCAGGGGGGGCGACCAGGCACGGGTGTTGGCATACACCCCAATAAATTTCGACTGGCCGAAATCCCACCACAGCATTTCGTCGAGTCCAGGTTTCTTGATGAGATGCAACAGGAGCGGGCCTTGCGCAGCAGGGCCAATCTCGGGGGTAGCCCAGCGGCAG
>JAITWP010000307.1 GCA_031285365.1 Azoarcus sp. | reverse complement strand
CGCCTTCGAGTATGGCTTCCGACTCGATACGCTCGGGTATGGCTTCGGATGGGGTCGCAGCCTCGAGTTCGGTGCTTGGTTCGGGTTCTTCGGCGGGCGCTGTGCCGCTGCGCAGGCGTTCGGCTTCCGCCAGGAGCGCTGAAACATCTCGTCCGTATTCGGCCTTTTTGTCGATCTTATTGACCCAGGCCGTAAATTCGCGGTGAGCGACGGCAAGCAGTTTCAACAAGGGTGGGGTGATATGCCATTCGAGTTGCAGCCAGCGGTTGAGGGTTTGTTCCAGTCCCCAGGCCGCTTCACCCAGTTCGGACAGGCCGACCATCCGGCCGCTGCCCTTGAGGGTATGAAAACCGCGCCGAATGATGGTGAGGTTGTCGCGATCGCCCGGTGAAGCATGGAGCTGCTTGAGATGATCGATAACCGTTTTCAGAACCTCGCGCGCCTCTTCGATGAAGATGTCAAGCAACTCGGCATCGAGATCTGCCTGAGGTATGGATGGTGTGGCGGTGGTCGGTACCGAAACGTGCTTCTCTGGCGCTTCCAGTGGTACCTCGATTTCCGCCTCTCCCTGGGTTTCGATCTCGAAGGCCGGAAAAGTCTCGATGCCGTCGGTCGGGCCGGAAGGCGCTTTGGCCTGGGGCTCGTCGGAAACGACGGGAATGTCGGACTGCTCGGGCAGGGTGATAGTGACTGGTTTCGGGCGAGCGGAGGCGGTGGCTGGAGTCAGGAAATGGGTAACGGAGGTGCGGCTGTATGGCAGAGACTGGATGAAGAAGCCCAAGGCCGAGAAACGCTGTGCAAGCTCGGTGAGTTCGGCATCATGGACGGGCGAATCCTGCTGAGCCAGACGGTTGATGATCTCTCCGGCTTCCTGAACCAGGGAAATGGCATCGTTCTCGCCAAGCAGGGACAAAGCGCCTTTGATTTGGTGCAACGGCGCATGCAGGGTTTCCAGCGGCGCGCGTTTTGAGTGATCGCGGAAAAAATCGTCAAGAGTCTGTTCGATGGTGCCGAGGCTGAGAAGAATCTCGCGAGATAGTTGCGCGACCGCTTCCTTTTCCTGTTGTTTGCGTGCGGACTCGACGCTGGTTGCGCTGGGCGGTGCGCTGCCGAGTTCCTCACCGCGCGCAAGTGCCTCCAGTCTGGAGAGCGCATCGCCCACTTGTGTCTGAAAACCGGGGTCAGGCAGGCTACGGTTGAGAGCTGATTCCGCCAGCAGGAGGGCCGTGGCGAATTCAAGGGCGATAGGCTCGGAATAACGCTGCGGGTTTGCTTTCAGCCAGGCGATGAGACGGCACATGCCGCCGAGCAGCCGCTGGAGGACGGGGCGGCCGAGCGGAGTGATGGACTTCGTGAACGCCTCGAACTGGGTTTCGAATTCGGACAGTGCCGTTGCACCTCGCTCGCCAAAGGCGTTCCACTCATCCTTGATATGGGTGAGTTGCGTGTGCAGTCCCTGGAGCAACGGACCAAGGGGCAGGTCGCTGACGAGCTCGCCTTCTTCGGGAATCAGGACATCGAGCTGCCATGCCTGACGCACTGCCTGCTGGAGTGGTGTGGAGGCAGGTTGGCTGGCGACGTGATAGAGCAGTTCGCGCAACAGGCGCTCTGGCAGGACTTGTGGGCCGTCTTTGCCATGGTGCAACTGGGACTCGATCCGGGTCAGCAGTTGCTTGGCGGCGGGCAGTCCATCGGCTTGAGTGGTGGAGAGCGTGTCGATGAACGCTTGCCCGGCCCACCACAGGGAACGCATCCCGGGATTGTCTTCGGAGAGTTCGGCCTCTGCCAGGGCCGCACGCATGGCATCAATGGAGGCAGCGTCCGACTGGCGCAGCCAGTCGAGCAGGCCCCGTTGAAAATGCTGACGGATGGTTCGGCGTTGTGGCTGTTCTGCGTCGGGTTTTGGGGTTTCCTCGCGCGCAGGGCGGCGCACACTCAGGTCGGGGAAAAAGAGATCGGCGGGTGAGGGAGCCGCTTCGCCGCGGGCGAGTACGAGTTCCCGGTACAGTGGTAGCAGGCGCAGGGGTTGATCAGGTGCGCCGTGAACCAGTTCTTCAAGGTAGTTGGCAATGCAGGCAAGTGCACGGCGGGCAAGGGTGATTTGTGTTTCATTGAGCGGTAGCTTGTCCTGGACGAATGTGCCGAGGAACAAATCCAGTGCTGCGCCGAATTTTGTCAATCCATTCAGTCCGACGATGGACAAGGCTCCGTTGGCCTGATGCAGGTGATTTTGCGCGAATTGAACCTTGGCGGAGCCATCCGCCGATCCGAGGGCCGCTTGTAGGCTCTCTGTCGCATGCGACAGTGCCTCATCGATTCCACTTTTGACCGATATGAGCGAGCCGAGATCCGGTTCGTTGGCGTGCATCATGAAGGAGTCTCTGTGCTATTGCCTGTTCAGACCTTGAAGCCGGAAACCGAACCCTTGAGTTCGATGGCGAGGTCGGCAAGTTGCCCGACCGATTCAGCCGTCTGTTTCGTGCCGTGCGTCGTCTGCTCGGTAATGCCAAGGATTTCTTTCATCGATTCGGCCACCCGGATGGCCTCGGCAGCCTGCTCCTGTGTGTCGGTGGAGATCTGTTCGATCAGGTGCGCCGCGTCCATCGACACCTGGCCCATTTCGGCCAGTGCCTGACCGGCCGCATCGGACAGGCGCGCGCCTTCCACCACGTCGCGGGTAGCGTTTTCCATAGCGCCAACGGCATCTTGGGTGTCGGTCTGAATGGTTTTTACAATGGCCGCGATTTGCTTGGTGGCTTCAGCCGAACGTTCCGCCAGCCGCTGCACTTCTTCCGCAACCACGGTGAAGCCGCGTCCGGCGTCTCCGGCGGAGGCCGCCTGAATGGCGGCGTTCAGGGCCAGGACGTTGGTCTGTTCGGTAATGTCGGAAATCAGTTCCACGATTTCGCCGATTTCCTGGGAGGATTCGCCCAGCCGCTTGATGCGCTTGGAGGTTTCCTGGATCTTTTCGCGGATGGCGTTCATGCCGCGAATCGTGTTTTCCACCGAGTCGGCGCCCTTGCGCGCGGATTCCAGCGAGCGGCGGGCTACCTGGGCGGTGTGCAGCGCCCGTTCGGACGAGGTAATCATCTGTTGCGCCATGTTCTGCACGGTTGCGCCGGCGTCCTCGATCTGGTGCGACTGGCGCTCGGTGGCGTCGAGCAGTTCGGCGGAGGTGTGCTGGGCGGTCTGGGTTGCGATCGTCACGCGCCCGGCGGCATCGTTGATTCGGCTTACCAGTGCCGCCAGTTCTTCGATGGTGTAGTTCACCGAATCTGCAATGGCTCCGGTGATGTCTTCCGAGACCGTGGTACGGATGGTGAGGTCACCATCGGCCAGGTCGCCCATTTCGTTCATCAGGCGAAGAATCGCTGCCTGGGTGTGATTACGTTCGTCTTCGGAATGTCTGCGCAGGCGATCCAGGTGAGTCTGTTGTTTGGCAACATTTTTCCGGTACACCCAGACAATGACGATCAGCACAAGCAGGGCGAAGGCCGCACAGCCCGCGATCCAGCGCAAAAGAACGCCGGAGAAACCCGCAGCCATGGCAAAGAAATTGCTCAACTCATCGAGTTTCTGGGTGACATTCTCCGATTTGCCGGATAGCTCATTACAGGCTCTCATAATCCCGACGAGTTTCGCCAATTCGCTATCGGAGTAGGAGGAAGCCATTTCCTCGCGGATGGCTTCCGATGAACTGCCCGGCGTTCTGAGTGTGACGGTCAGGGTGGCCAACTGGCGCATGGTGTTTGCAGGATCGGTCAGGGATTCGCCGGAAAACAGGATGAGCCCGTCCCTGTTATCGTCGATTCGCTGGATTTCCTGTCTCATTTCCTGCCAGGCTCTTTCGACTCCGTCAAACAGCCTCTGCTGGTGAGCTTCACTGTCGGGACGCTCCGCACCCTGTTTCAACTCCCTGAGCTTCGAGTCGAAACCTCCTCGATCCTTTTTCAGTTCATCGAGGGCTTTGGTTTGTCCCTGAAGCACCAGTTGTCCGTTCCTGGCGATTCTTTGAGCGAGAACCTGCAATTCACCCGTTGCCGCAACCTGTTGTGTCACGATGTTGATACGTTTGACCTGAAAGAACATCAGGACAGCCGTTGCCGCGACCAGTAAGATGAACAACACGGCCAGATAAGAGACCCGCATGGAATCCGTAGGTTTTTTTGCCCCACGGGATGCAGAAAGCCGCTCGGCGGTTGTTGCTCGCACGGCCGATTGCCTCTCTTCCAAGAGGGTTGTGTCCGAAGGGCGTTTGCTTCTGGACGAATTGCCTGAAAAAAGCTTGAATGCCATTTGCCTTGCTCCACTGCAGGTGGCCAGTAGTGGTCTTGGTAGAAAAT
>JAITWP010000282.1 GCA_031285365.1 Azoarcus sp. | reverse complement strand
ATCCCTGACTTCGAGCAGCTTCGCCTTGAGCTCTGTCTCGATCTTGGCCAGTTCGTGCTCCGCGGCACGGCGTTTGTCCCGGCCGTCCTGCTGGATGTGAAGAACCTCGTCCAGAGTTTCGATGAGCGACTGATTGGTATATTTGAGGGTTTCGATATCCACAATGGCGCGCTCCGATTCCTTTGCAGCCTCGATGCTGCTGGTTTTCAGGGTATCTGCGTTTTTCCGCAAAAGTTCGTTGGTGATGTCTGTCACGGCCCGCTGAGCCTGGATGGCCTGGGCTGAATGCGCCAAACCCAGGGCCAATACCATCTGGTTTTTCCACAAGGGAATAGTATTTACGATAGAGGACTGGATTTTCTCTATCATGACACTGTCGTTTGCCTGAACGAGCCGAATCTGCGGTGCCATCTGGATACAGATGTTTCTGGTCAGTTCGAGGTCGTGGAGTTTTTTGTCAAAACGGTTGCATCTTTCGCTCAAGTCATTGGCCGCCTGGGCGTCCTCCGGTCTGCCTGTATTTCTGGCCTTTTCCTGCAAGGCGGGAAGCTCTGCATCAAGAACATTCGCCAGTTTTTCCCGGCCGGCCAGGATATACATGGTCAGTTCCTTGTAATAGGACAAGTTCATTTCATACATCTTGTCCAGCATGGCTACATCCTTGAGGAGCACCATTTTATGGTTTTCAAGTGAACCCACAATTTTGTCGACATTCTTCTCCACAGTGTCGTACTTGGTCTTGAACTGCTGAAGTTTGTTGACGTTTTTCTTGAAAAGCCCGAAAAACCCCCTGGGCTCTTCGTTCACGCTGAAACCCTGTAATTGAGAGACAAGGCCGGTAATCATGCCGCCTACCTCGTCCATATCCTTGGTGCGGACATTGGCCAGGGCGCTCTCCGAAAATCCCAGCATTTTTTTCTGGGCCGCAACGCCGTATTGGAGCATCTGGGTAGAGTTGGTAATGTCAATTTGGGTGGCAAAACTGCGGACAGCGGTTTTTTCTTCCTCGGTCAGGCTTCCTTCCAAGTCAAGGGGTTTCAACTCTTCCACGATGGCAACTTCAGTGCCTGCAACATCAACGCTTTCCGGCGCCAAGGTCAAAGCGGGGGCAGTCAGGTCTTCCAGCTCGGAAAAACCGTCCAGAATCAGCTTTGGTGTGGTGGTTTCATTGGAACTCATTGCTTGATCTCCTTTTTGCCGGATAAAACGTCGTCCTGATTGATCATGTTTTCCATCACCGCAATATCGGCGGAAATATCGATGTTCTTGTCCCGATACAGATCGTCCAGATGCTGACGGAAGGTAGATAGTATCCCGTCCATGATTCCTTCGATTCTCAGCATGGATTCCTTGATGTTGTCTCCCTTGACCGGTTGGCGGTTCAGATCCTCATAATTGCGGAGCAATTTGATGGTAGTAGGGAGATAGTACGCGACGAATTGCCTGATTCTTTTCGCTTTTTCAGGTTGCTTCTTCACGTAGTCGAAGATTTGCCCGGTAATCTCCTGCAACTCCCGGGTGATTCCCGCAAGTTTCTCGTTGCCTATGGTCTTGTCCAGATCGGCAAGCTGACCAAACCGGAAAAAACCTTCCCTGAGCAGATCATCCGCCTCTTCTACCCCGGTCTTCACAGCCTCTGGTTTGAACTCCTGCACCCTGGCTTCGTGCTGACTGACTACAATCCTCTTGGAGAAGAGGGCCGTACCGATCAGGAAGGCCAACAGGGAAATGACTCCGGCGATGGCAAAATCCTGCCAGGAATCAAAACCGGGCCGGATCAAGTAAAGAAGCCAGATTACCGCGAAGAAACCGAAACACCACCGTGAAAGGCGTGTAGCCTCGCGGAAGGAAAAACCAGAATCTACAAGAACCGTCCCGGTATTTTTTGTGCCATCCACGAGAACAAAAGTGGAGTCTGTTACGCCATAACCGCTCCAGTAACGGCCATTGAGTGTGTTGCTCAAATCGGCAAGAACCTCGGAAGGAGTGCGCCCCAGTTCCTCGGAAATTTGCGTGACTGTGGCAGTTTCGGGTCTGGACATGACGGCCTTGGAGAGTTTTCGGTACTTATCGTAGACGAAACAGCCCCAGACACCCAGGCAGGACATTAGGGCGGACAAAGCCAGAAACTGGAGGGAAAGACGAGATATCGTCTCTCCGATTGAAAAAAAACTCTCTGCAAACCACGAAAAAGTGTACATCGTGCCAAACACGAGACACAGGAACACGCCACAGCTGACCAAGAGAATTGAGAGTGAGAGTGAGGAGGAAGGTTGTCGGTAACGCAAGTTTTTGATTTTCATGATTATACTCTCCTCATGACTCCTGTAGCCCATGATATTTGCAAAATGCTGCGGCAGCTTCTTCGCCCATATATTTTATACGAGTACGGGTGTCGGTATTACGTAAGTCGATCGCAATCAAGCCATCCACCACAGAACTGAACCCCTCATCCAAACTGAAGGCAAGCAAACGACCCCCTAATTTCAAATACTGCCGCAACAAAATTGGAATGCCTTTTTTGTCGTCTTCAATATCCTGCACGATTGCCGACACATTATCCACATCGCTGATATAAGGATTAAAGGTATCCAGATTCCATTCCGCCTTGATTTTGCATTTAGGTGGATTTCGCGGCTTGACCAAGTGCGCCAAATCGTTTGCGAAATTTGAAAGCGAAAGTGATCGTAAAATTAATTGGCGTGAATGATCACGATATTCATTGGAAATGCTGACAGGGCCGAAGAGTGTCGTGTAATGCGAATTACGAGCGATAAAGCATCCTATTCCTTTCCATAACAACAGTAATGAGGAAAAAGAGCGCTGATATTCTGGACGCACGAATGAGCGACCCATTTCCACGCATGGCTGCAACTGCTCAATAAGACGATGATTGAATCTGAATAACGTGTGCGTATACAATCCCTCGACACCGTACTTCTTGATAATCTGATCCGCCAAACCCAACCGGTACGCCCCTACTATTTCTTTTTTTTCACGATTCCAGGTAAACAGGTGATAATAGTGTTGATCAAACATATCCAAATCAATGGGGCGTCCTGTCCCTTCGTCTACATTACGGAACGTGTATTCACGTAATCGCCCTATTTCGCGAAGCACATTTGGAAGCAACGCTGACGGAGCCATGTAGACATCCATATTTCCGCTCGAAAGCAATTTTTCGCCTTCAGGCAACTCAGCAATTTCAGCCGCAATAATATCTGGATCGACAGGATCAACTATCGGATCTTGGCGAAAAACAGATTTTTTCTTTTTACCGCACAAAAATGGAATAGAGAAACGGCGCCTGCCCTTATTCTCCGAATCCACACGTCCTTCCAGCGCATATGTTCGAAGACGAAGGTAGTTTATAAGCTCCTCATCGGTCTTATACCTTTCCAGTTCCTTCCACGATAACGGCGATCCCACGCGTAAATCCAGAGTACTATTTCGTTGTTTTTCCAACATCCGGGGTAACAGTGCGGTACGAAGCATGGGATGAATCAATCCCATCATCTGGAACCCAAAGCCATTATGCCCACCGAAATAAATTGGCAATACGGTTGCTTTCGCCTTTCGAACCATCTTCGCTACTGTAAGGCTCCATGCGGGATCACGTACCGTCCTTGTCTTCAAATCAATACTGGAAACTTCTCCGGACGGAAAAACCCCGAGCATACCTTTATCACCCTGCAACCATTTCATGCATTGCACTAGAGGACGGACATTTTTCTTTACAGAATCTGCATTTCCAAAAGGATCCACAAAAATGAATATATCCCTCATTTCAGGAATACGCCCCAGAATATAATTCGCCATGATTTTGACATCCGGACGAATCGTCTTCAAAAACGCACCCAGAGCAACTCCTTCTATACCACCGAACGGATGATTCGCCACGACCACGACGGGATCTTCAGTGGGGATTTTCGAGATTTCGCTCCCTGAAATCTTACAAGTTACCCCTATGCCATTCAAGACTGATTGACAAAAAGTCTCGCCATGGTGACAGGCCTTTCCATCCCAGTAAATACCCTCTAATTTATCCAAAGAGAATGCGCGTTCCACAAACCAGCGCGATAACGGATTGCGTAAAAAAAATGGCAATTCCGAAGGATTCAGCTTAAAAATCCGTTTTTCCTTTGGAACGCCTTTCATACATTTTTCCTCATGAACCTGCTGAAGTCTAGCATATCCCCCAACAAGAACCAGTAACAGGGCTGGAACAATCCGTCAGTTCACAGGAAGACTGTTTATATTCAGCGACTCCGTTGCAAAGAGTTCATCGAGTTTTTCGCGTGCACCGATATAGTCTTCACGCTCCTCAATGCGCTGTTGCAGATAGGCTTCGAGGCGCGGAAACATGGCAACGGCATTATCGAGCAACAGGTCGCCGCCGGGTTGGTAGGCACCGACAGCAATGAGATCGCGCGAACGCTGGTAGCGTGAGAAGAGCTGCTTGAACTGACGCACACGGTCAAATTCTCCTTCGCTGATGAGACCGTGCATGGCGCGTGAAATCGACTGCTCGATGTCGATGGCCGGATAGTGGCCCTGGTCGGCAAGCGCGCGGCTGAGGACGATGTGACCGTCGAGAATGGCGCGCGCAGCGTCGGCGATAGGATCCTGCTGGTCGTCGCCTTCCGCGAGCACGGTATAGAAGGCGGTGATGGAACCGCCGCCTTCCGAGCCATTGCCGGCACGCTCGACGAGTGCGGGCAGCAGGGCAAACACCGAGGGTGGGTAGCCGCGCGTGACCGGCGGTTCGCCAATGGCCAGCGCGATTTCACGCTGAGCCATCGCGTAACGGGTAAGGGAATCCATCACCAGCAAGACCTGCTTGCCCTGATCGCGGAAATATTCGGCAATACTTGTGGCATAGGCTGCGCCCTGTAGGCGCATAAGAGGACTGGTATCCGCCGGGGCGGCAACGACAACGGAGCGCCTCAGTCCCTCCACGCCCAGGTTTTGTTCGATGAACTCCTTGACCTCGCGGCCCCGCTCGCCGATGAGTCCGACGACGATAAGATCGGCCCCGGTATAGCGCGCCATCATGCCGATGAGCACGGACTTTCCCACGCCGGAACCCGCGAAGAGCCCCAGGCGTTGCCCGCGCCCAACGGTGAGAAGCCCATTGATGGCCCGGATGCCGACGTCGAGCGGGTCGCGGATGGCGGAGCGGTTGAGCGGGTTGATCGGACGACCTTGCAGGGAGCGGGTTTCTTCGGTTTGAAGGGGGCCGAGCGAATCCAGCGGACGGCCCGCGCCATCGACGACCCGGCCCAACAGGGCTTCGCCGACCGGCAGGTGCTTGGCGCGATCGGAGGAGCGACGGCGGGGGCTGATGCGCTGGCCCGGTATGAGCGTGGGGTAAGTGGTTTCCACGGGCCGCACCAGCGCGCCGGGAAAGAGGCCGAACACATTGTCGGTAGGCATCATGAAGAGTTTTTCGCCGTTGAAGCCGACGACCTCGGCTTCAACGACACTGCCACCGGGGGCCATGACCTGACAGCCGGAGCCCAGAGGCAATTTGAGTCCGGAGGACTCCATCACCAGCCCGTTGATCCGGGTGAGCCGTCCTGCGTACTGGAATGGATTGACGGTATCGACCAGGCGACGGCTGTCTTCCATGAATGCTCGCCAAAGTTCGGTGTGCTTCATCCGGGTCGTTACAGGTTTCATTTATGAAGGCTCTGACGGTGCATCCGGAATCGTTGGCGCGGAGGCATCTTGCTCCTGAGTTTTTTTCCGCGGTTTGTCACTCGCCCGACGCGTTTTCGTTCTGCGGTCGCTCGAAGGAGTCCACGGAGTATGCTCCCGCCCCAGGCTTTCGATCGCGCGCCGCCAGCGCGTTTCCATCGTGGCATCGATCTGCGCTCCCGGTGTTTCTACCCGGCAACCGCCAGGGGAGACGGTTTCATCCTCGACCCGCGCGCAGATCCACCTCAATCCGGACGATATTGCGCTCGCCCAGCGCCACCTTGGTGAGGTGCTTACTCAGGCGGAACACGTACTGGTCGAGG
>JAITWP010000238.1 GCA_031285365.1 Azoarcus sp. | reverse complement strand
TCGACGATGTGCTCGCCACGGAGGCCCGGATCGACCAGATGGAAATCGAAATCGACCACACCCTCACCGCTGTCATCGCGCGCCGTCAACCCACCGCCCGTGACCTGCGGCTGTTGCTGGCCATCTCCAAGATCACCACCAACCTGGAACGCGCCGGAGACGAAGCCCACAAGATAGGCAAGCGCGTAAAGTCCCTCGTCGAAAGTGGCCAAATCAGCCAGATGCCGCTCGGCGACCTGCGCGTAGCCGCCGATCTGGCCGCCAACCTCATCCACCGCGCACTGGATGCCTTCGCCCGACTGGATGTGGACGCCGCCATTTCCATCTACAGGGAAGACGACCTGATTGACCGCGAATTCAAGGGCTTTGCCCGCAAACTCGTCACCTACATGATGGAAGACCCGCGCACCATCAGCAGCAACCTGGATCTTCTGTTCATCGCCAAGGCCATCGAGCGCATCGGAGATCACGCCAAGAACATCTCCGAATTCATCATCTACATCGTTCATGGCACGGACGTGCGCCACAGCAAACTCAAGGGAATCGAAAACATTATCCGGTGAAGCCCCGTTCTCCATGATAAACGTCGCCTCTGCTCCGAAACCGCGTGTGCTGGTCGTCGAGGATGACCGGGACATTACTGAGCTCCTTCTCATCCATCTGCGCCATGAAGGTTTCGAGGCTGTTGCGACAGACAACGGGGGCGACGCCCAACGGGAACTGGACGCTGTGCTGCCCGATCTCGTTCTGCTCGACTGGATGCTACCCGGCGGCCATAGCGGTCTCGATCTCGCGCGCAAATGGCGCGCCGCACCGCGCACAAAAAGCATCCCCATCATCATTCTTACCGCCCGAGGAGAAGAAACCGACAAGATTGCCGGACTGGACAGTGGTGGAGACGACTACGTCACCAAACCCTTTTCTCCTGCCGAACTCATGGCACGCATCCGCGCCCTGCTGCGCCGTCGCGCGCCCGAACAGATTGCCAACTCCGTCACCGTAGGAGATTTGGTTCTCGACGCAGCCACCTTGCGCGTTTGCTTCCAGGAACAGGAACTCTCGCTTGGCCCCACCGAATTTCGCCTGCTGCACTACCTGCTGAAGCATCCGGATCGCATCCACTCCCGCTCCGCCCTGCTCGACAAGGTATGGGGCGATCATGTCTTCATTGAAGAACGCACCATCGATGTCCACATCAAGCGCCTGCGCGCCAGCCTCCAGGAAGCCGGCGCCATGATCGAAACCGTGCGAGGCGCGGGCTATCGCCTCACTTCGAAACAGGTCATCTGAACCTCATGGGCCCGCTGCTTCCCCGACTAGTGTCCCTGCTGGCCCTCATGGCAGGTGGCGCGGTGTTCGCCGCCCTGACCAAATCAGGGTTTGGAGGCGTGGCGCTGAATATTGTCGCGGGCGCACTGATCTGGCTGCTCTGGGATAATTGGCGCGCGCAAACCTTCGCCGACTGGCTGCTCCATTTGCGGGACGACCCTGGAACAAAGCCCCCCAAACTTGACAGTCTTCGCCAGGAATTCGCCGAACGCATCCAGCGGCTTCTCCGCAAACAGAACCTTGAAACGGAGGAACTTGAAAATCGCCTGCACAACCTCCAGTCCGCGCTGCAAGCCTCGCCCAACGGAGTCGTCATCCTGGACGAACAGGAATGTATCAAATGGTGCAACCGCACGGCCTGTGAACACTATGGATTGAACAGCCAGCGCGACCTCTCGCAACGGATCACACACCTGCTTCGCACCCCAGCACTGGTCAAAAGCCTTGCCGCGCGCGATTTCGACAAAGCCATCACGCTGGAAAGCCCCCTGAGCACGCCCTCCAATCCCCTGCGTCTCGAAGTAAGGTTTCTCCCCTACGGACAGGGGCGGCTGCTCATGCTCTCGCGGGACATCACCGCCATCGAACAGGCCGAAACCATGAGGCGCGATTTCGTCGCCAACGTCTCCCACGAAATCCGCACTCCGCTCACCGTGCTGGCAGGTTTCGTCGAAACCCTGCAAACCCTGCCGCTTAATGATGCTGAACGGGCCGATGTCCTTCATCGCATGGCACAGCAGGCAGGAAGAATGAAAAACCTGGTCGACGACCTCCTCACCCTCTCCCGCCTGGAAGGCAGCGCCCCACCCGGAATAGAGGAATGGGCACCCATCCGGGTTTTGCTGGAACGGCTCGACCTCGACGCCCGCGCCCTTTCCGCGTATCTGGCCGGGCAGGACGCCCCCGGCCACGAACTCATTTTTGAAGGCATGGACGCCACCGATGAAATCGCCGGTTCCGAGTCCGAATTGCATAGTGCCTTCTTTAACCTCATCAACAACGCCATCCGCTACACCCCGCTCGGCGGCAAAATTGTTGTCAGTTGGCAGACACAAATCAACAGAGGCGCTTGTTTCTCCGTAAAAGACAACGGCCCCGGCATCGCTCCGGAACACCTTTCTCGCCTGACAGAGCGTTTCTACCGCATCGACTCCGACCGCTCCCGCGCCAGCGGCGGAACCGGATTGGGGCTTTCCATCGTCAAGCATGTGCTGCAACGGCACGATGCCACGCTCAGCATCGACAGCACGCCATCGGGCGCGTGCTTTACCGTGACATTCCCGGCGGCGCGAGTACGGGCAGGCGGGCCGGAAACATCATCTGCCCGCGAAATCTCCCCGGACAAAGCAGGTTAGGCCACATCTCCACCATGCTTTATCTATCCCATAACGCCGCCAGCGGCACGGCAAACACATTGTTTCCTTTCAACGCATACGTGTTGGTTCCGGCATACAACACCACACCGCCCTGGTAATCCTCGCCACATTGTTCGGCCAGACGGCGCAGGCCGCGTCCATCGCTGGGCTGTACGGTTCTGGAGGATTTCACTTCCACACCCCAGGTTTGATGACCACGGGTGATGACCAGGTCGACTTCCACCTGATCCTTGTCCCGATAGTATTGGAGCGTCCATTTGTCGATCAGCATAGCGTCCAATTGCCGGTTATATAACCGTCCAATTGCCTGTTAACAGTCTTTTCTCCCGTGTGCGCGGTGAGTTTTCAAGCGACACATACGCCGTTCCGAACTAAAATCGCGCTTCCTTCATCATCCCCAGCATCCATGCACGACCTTTCCACCCGCCTGATTGCCTGGCAACACAACCACGGTCGGCACGGCCTGCCATGGCAGGGTACGCGTGACCCTTACCGGATATGGCTCTCCGAGATCATGTTGCAGCAGACCCAGGTCGCCACCGTCATTCCGTATTACGCGCGTTTTCTCGAACGTTTTCCGGATGCCGCCACGCTGGCTGCCGCACCGGTGGAAGAAGTCATGGCGCTCTGGAGCGGCCTGGGTTACTACGCCCGCGCCCGCAACCTGCACCGCGCCGCGTGCGCGGTGATGGAAGAACACGGCGGACACTTCCCCGTCACGGCAACGGTATTGGCCGGATTACCCGGCATCGGACGCTCGACGGCAGCTGCTATCGCGGCGTTCGCAAGCAGCGAACGCACAGCCATTCTGGACGGTAACGTCAAACGGGTGCTGTGCCGGGTCTTCGGAATCGAAGGTTTTCCCGGCGAACGAGCGGTAGAGGAGCGGCTATGGGCACTGGCCGAATCCCTGCTGCCGGAAAACGCTGAAGACATCGGTATCTACATCCAGGCGCAAATGGATTTGGGCGCCACGGTGTGCACGCGCACCCGCCCGAACTGCGAAGCCTGTCCACTCGCGACACAATGCGTAGCGCACGCCACGAAACGGGTCGCGGAACTGCCCACCGCGCGTTCCCGAAAAACGCCCCCGCGCCGCACAACCCGAATGGCCGTGGTCATGCTGGGCAACAGCGTGTTACTGGAGCGCCGCCCACCTGCCGGAATCTGGGGGGGGCTGCTCACCCTGCCCGAAATCCCGGAAGGTACTGACACGGACGATTGGGTTTTGCGCAGTTTTGGCATTGATCGAGCCAGCGCACGGGCCTTGCCGCC
>JAITWP010000151.1 GCA_031285365.1 Azoarcus sp. | reverse complement strand
ATCAATATAAATCCGCAGCTTCTTCAATCCGGTAAGGCCGCCCTCGACCTGGCCGCGAACCGTCAGCACAAAAGACAGCATGGCATCAGATGTTAGCGGCAGGCGCACACCACCAGGGGCCGTGGCAATCGGGTTGAATAGCAGGTCTGCCAAGCTGATCGGCAGCAAGTCAACCGCCCATGCCGTGCGAAACTTGCACACCGCTCCCTTGATTGGCCGCGACTGCAACTCGGTGCCGCGCGGGATGGTTGCAACCGATGAAAGTTCACCGCCGGCATGATCGAAATGCGCGATGGAACAACAGGGGAACGGACGCAGATAATGTGGGTAAAGGACGTTCAACAACGCCTCAGTGAATTGCGGATAGCTATCCTCCAGCTTTTTTGAAACACGCGAGGACAGCAACGCAAACGACTGGATCATTCGTTCGACGTGCGGATCATCGCAGCCTTCGCCGGACAACAGCAGTTGCCCCGCCAGTTTGGGATAGCGTTCGGCAAACTCACGCGAATGCTGACGCAGGAAGCTCAGTTCGCGTTCATAGTATGGCAGCAGGTCTTCCATTCAAACTCTCTGATTTACGGTGGCGTCGGCTTCTCGCAGGTGATGCGCGAGATGTCGAGCGGGATGATCTTGCCCTTCTCCAGATCGTAACCCCAGGCAGCCAGCACCCCGTTTTTCGAGGTGACGCGCTCGCGCTTGCCAAACCGGACAAGAACTTGCATATCCGTTTCTAAACTACCATCGAGTTCACACGTCGTCCCACCGGGCAAGAGTTGTTTGTCGTTGTCGGACGTGTAGTGGCGATCAAACTTGGGCAGGACAATTGCATCGAGGATACGATAATGCGGCAAGCGGCTGGCCTTGCTTGTACTCAAGGCCAGGAGGCGATTTTTGCCGCATCGAATGATGGCGAAGCCGAATTCATCGCTATTGAGAATCGACCCTCCTCCTTCGTCCACACAGTCGCCCAGGCCGGGCAGAGGATCACGGGTCGCCGTGTATTCGTAACCGATCAACTTTCTGGCGATCGCCGCCGGATCGGCGGCGACTGCAATCGCCGAGAGGCAGGACAACACGATTCCCATCGCAAATCGTCGCATGGGCCTACTCCCGTTCCCGCACGTTGACGCCGGGCACTAGCAGACCGGCGGCGCCCCTGACCTTGAGGCTTTGGTCGAAGCGCTCGATGAAAACGCTATTGATCGGCGTGACGCCATAGAGTTGCGCCGGATCGACCCATCCCGTCGGCCATTTGAGTGGGCGTTCTATCGTGTGAATGCCAAAGTGCAGATGCGCTTCACGCCGTGGCTGCCCCGTGGCATTGCCCGATTGCCCCGTCCGACCAAGCATGTCGCCGCGTGTAACCTGTTTTTCCCGATAAACATAGTGAGACATCAGATGCGCATAGCTTGCGTAGAGTGTGCGGCCCCGGTGTTGAAACTCCAGTATGACTGTAAGGCCGAAGTTGCCGAGATCGTTCGCCCACACGATCTTTCCATCCGCAATCGCATAGCACGGCGTTCCCGGCGCAGCCTCCAGGTCCCACCCCTGATGCGGTTTTGCGCCGCCATTACGCACCATGCCATAAGCATTGTTCGTTATTGCGCCGCGAATCCGGTTGATCTCCAGCGGCCAAGATAGTCCTGCCATGAAAACCTCCATACCCATAAAAAATGAATTGTGTTGTGACTTTCCTTCATGCACCCGCCCGTACGCGCTGCCGGTTAACAGAATATTGCAGGCTGGTCGGCTGTAGCAGCGCATCGAAAGTCACTGGTTCCTGCGTTGGACGAACAACCAACACGGCGCTGATCGAGAAATTCAAGGCATTCACCGTCTTGCGATGCAGTTCAATTTCAACCGAAACATCGCGCAAACGTGGCTCGTGCGCCGCGATGGCATCGGCGATGGCGGCACAGATGCGGCGGCGGTCGTGCACGCTGGCAAGGCTAAGTCCGGCAAAATCGATCAGACCGAATCCGGCGACCGAACGGGCTGCCAACGGAAACGCCTGCTGATGCTCTTCATCAAAGACGACACGGGTGTTCAGCAGGGCCTCAAGATCCCGGGCGACCGAGTCTTTCAATTGTTCGAGCGACAAACGCCAACGGGCCGGCCCAACGGGCAGGTCGTTGAACAATTTGTCGAAAAGAGAGGGTTCAAAGCCCTTGTTCATAAACAAAAACGGCGGAAACAGGGGTTTGTTTCCGCCGTTTTTTCAGACGATACCGCCGTCGACTTAGGTCAGGTTCGGCGTGTTCTTGGCCAAGTTCCAGGCACCTTGGATATTGACCTTGCCAGACTTGCTGCCGTCGATGTTCATCTCATCATAAGTCCACTTGACCGCCGAGTACTTGAGCGAGAAGGTTTCCGTGGGGATTCCCTCATTTTGGACGGAAGGCGAAACCGAAGCTACGATAGCGTTTTTCAGTTCAATCTTCATGTACTGGTGACGGCTCTGTGTTGCCGACGGATTGCCGGTCGTGTTCTTGCCGCCGAAAGCGCGATAGAAGTAGATGATGACATCGCTAATCACCACGCCAGAAGAACAGGCCTGATAGAGCTTCGGACTGGAGCCATCAATGTCCTTGGTGAACAGCATTTCTCCATGCTCGACACGCTCGGCGGTATGCCCGCCGGCGCTGGATGCCGTCGCCGATTTCGGCTGGTGCATCGTATGACTCCAGCTGGAAACCTCGACTGTGTCCTTGTGCTTGGCATCGCGGGAATCTCCTTTGATGTCGCTCCCTTTGAATTCAACATAAATATCTTTCATTTGCTACGATCTCCTTGTTATCACGGGTTGAAAACATCAGCTCCGGCTGGACTGGGGCAATTCAGCCACCAGACGCAGGGATACCGAGAGCTCGTCAAGCTGGAAGTGCGGCCGGATGAACGACACCGCCCGATAAACCCCGGGGCGACCGGGTACTTCGCTGACTTCGATGGAGGCCTCGCGTAGCGGAAACTGCGCCTTGGTCTCCTGTGAGGCTGAATCGTCAGCCGTCACGTATTGGTCAATCCAGCGTTGCAGATGGGTCTGCACGTTGGCGGCCGAGGCAAAACTGCCGATCTTGTCGCGCATCATGGCCTTCATATAATGGGCAATACGCGACACGGCAAAAATGTACTGCAACTGCGCCGACAACGAAGCATTGGCGTTGGCCGAATCGGTGTCGTATTTTTTCGCCTTCTGCGTCGACTGGGCGCCAAAGAAAGCGGCGTAATCTGTATTCTTGCAGTGCACCAAGGGAATGAAGCCAAGGTCGCTCAATTCTTTCTCGCGCCGGTCGGTAATCGAGATTTCGGTCGGACACTTGAGCGCCACTTCGCCATCGTCAGTACGGAAGGTGTGAGTGGGTAGATCTTCGACCAGCCCGCCACCTTCGACGCCGCGAATCGCAGCGCACCAGCCGTAATTCTCGAAAGCCTGCGTCAGCCGGACGGCAAAGGCGAAAGCCGCGTTGCACCACAGGTATTTGTCATGATCCGTACCGTCTACTTCCTCAACGAAATTGAACCCTTCAGTGACTTCGCCATCAACCGGGTTGTAGGGCAAACGCCCCAGGAAGCGAGGCAGCGCCAAGCCGACATAGCGCGAATCCTCGGACTCGCGGAAGGATTTCCATTTGGCGTATTCGATCGTGTCGAACACCTTGCCCATATCGCGCGGCTTGCCAAGATCGGTATAGCTTTCCAAGCCAAACAACTGCGGCGCTGCGCCGGTCACGAACGGCGAATGGGCTGCTGCGGCGATGTGCGACATCTGCTCGATGAAGTACATGTCTTCGGGCTGACGGGTCAGGGAAAACTGACCGATCAGGGCGCCAAACGGCGCACCGCCGAAAGTGCCAAACTCCTCTTCGTAAACCTTCTTGAACAGCGCGCTCTGGTCAAAATCGATAGCCGACTTGAAATCCTTGACCAGTTCCCGCTTGTCAGCATTAAACAGCTTGATTTTCAACTGAGGCCCGGTGGAGGTCTGCTTGCACAGGTAATGCAGACCAGTCCAGGCGCTTTCCAGAGACTGAAACTCAGTAGCGTGCATTATTTCGCTTAGTTGCTCGGAAATCAGACGATCCAGTTCAGCCACCCGCGCATCAAGCGAAGCCGCCAGGTTGTCGGAAACGATTACTTTACCTTCCAGCGCTTGGCTGACCAGCTCTGAGATGATGTCCCGTGCCCTGTCCTTCTCCTGATCGGACTGGGCGACCCGGCTTTCCTCGATAATCTGGTCGAGCAACCCCGTCTGGGATGTGGCGGCACTCTCGACGGCCGCAGCAGTCTGTTGCATTTTCATGCCGAATCCCCTCCTTGATCCTTGCCGCCAAGATGGCTCAATTGTTCGGTATTGTTCAGCACCTCATTGAGGAGATCTTCGAGCTTTTCGTTGCCAGCCAGCTTGTTACGCAAATCCGCCAGTTTGGAACGGGCTTCAAGCAACTTGCGTAACGGTTCGACTTGCTGAACGACTGATTCAGGACGGAAATCCTCGAATTTCTTGAATTCGAGATCGACAGCCATTTCCCCGCCTTCCGCGCTCAACCTGTTCTTGACACGAAATGCGGCCCGTGGCGCCATCCCTTCCATAACGTCATCAAAATTGTCCATGTCGACATTGACGAATTTGCGGTCCCGCAACTTGCCTTTAGGTTGTTTGGATTGCGCCGCAAAATCACCGAGCACCCCAGTAACGAATGGCAGCTCTTTGACCTCGATTGCCTCGCCGATCTCCACGTCATAAGTTAACTGAACGCGAGGCGGCCGAACCTTCTGCAGGCGTTTCTGAACACTTTCTTTCTTTGCCACAAGCTTCTCCCGAATAATTTGCCAAACCTGTTACAGGCAGTCTTTTTTGCCACTGCTTACTTCAACTGGCTGAACGGATTACCAGACCCTGCTTCTTCTTTGGGGGGCGGAGGCGAGGCCGCTGAGTGGTGGTTAGCCTTGGCTTTCGCCCTGGCCGCAGCCGCCTCACGCTTCTTGCGTGCTTCCAGCTCGGCTGGTGGCACCAGTACATCCTCACCCAAGGTTTCTCGCATCACTGCAGCAAGATTCGCCGCATCTGTGCGGGCATTTCCTTTCAATTCAACATCATTGCGCAGATCAGACAAGGACTGCGAGGCGACACGCAAGCCAGCAACTACACGAATGCTCTTGGCCATTCGATTGGCGCTATCGCGTTGCAGCGCCTCTTCAGCCGAAACGATCGCTTGGGCATAATTGCCAGAATCGAACTGGATCTTTGCCATTCGTTCCCACGGCTCCTTGCGATCGGGGTTCGACTTCGCAAGATTAGCCAGAACGGTCACCGCCTCGTCGCTCTCGCCTTTCTCCAGCAAAGTATCGACTTTCGCGTTGGATTGGCTCAGCACTTGCATGAACTCTTCTTGGCTCAACGCCGCTTTGTTTGACGCGCAGCCACTCAATACGGAGATTCCGGCGATCAATGAAAGGATCAGCCACTTGCTCTTACTCATAGTCACTCCAGAAGTTTGCATGCTCCTCTTTCCTGTATGTCGGAGAATACCAATAAATTGATCGATCAGAGATGGGATAGTATAGTATATTGCTAACTCCGTGCTTGCAATGCGTATATTATTGTTATTTTTTGGGCTAATCAGATTGACTGTAGATTATTTTTGAATTTTGACAATTTTAAAGATTTTGCCAAAAAATGAATCTCTCTCGCCTGCCGTTTGTTGGACTGAGAATTGCCTTAGCTACCGGTGTCGCCTGCCTTATCCTGTTGTCCGGATGCGCGTCAACGGGGGCGCAAGTGGCCGGTACCGCGCTTGGCGTGATACTTGAGGCGGCAGGCGTCATCAAGACGGATGCCGGCGACCCCAACAAGCGAACAACCGATCTGTCGATCAAGGTTTATGCTGGCCAGCAGCTCAACACCACTAACAGTACCCGCCCGCTGTCGCTGGTATTGAAGGTCTATGTACTCCGTTCGCCGGAGCGCCTGCGGACACTGACCTATGCGCAGATAGCCAGTAGCGACAGCGAAAAAGAAGGGTTGGGCGAAGACCTGGTAGCCATCCGTGAAATCGTTGCTCTCCCCGGACAGTCCTACGATCTGGTCGTCAAGGTGCCGGGCGAGGCGACGACGATCGGGGTCGTCGGCATGTTCCGCGCTCCTTTCGCGTCACGCTGGAAACTCGCTTTCGACGCCAAGCGCTCCTTCAAATCCGGGATCATTGTTGGCGCCCACGCCTGTGCCCTGACTGCCAGCGAGGGGGGGTTAATCAACGACATCAGTCCGCCATCGGTGCAGTCGTTGGTCGGTGTCCAGTGTGACAGTTAGATGCCAATAAAAGAGACCATAGTATGACAACAGCAAAAATTTTGTGGGGAGAGGGCCTGT
>JAITWP010000043.1 GCA_031285365.1 Azoarcus sp. | reverse complement strand
GCCAAAAGTCCGTAGTGAGCGTACCTGCGCGGGACTCATCATTAAATCATCTGGCAAACAGGCACCGCTTCGACGCGCGACCTGTTGCGCCAATTCATCACGGCGCCCACTAGGTAAATACTTGACGGCGTCAATGACAGCAACTGCAGCAGCCCGGCGCTCGGTAACGTCAACAAGTGAGAGCCTTCCCAGCGCAGATAAACCATCAATGTTGTCGAAGTCTATGCTGGTACTTGGCGCTCGGCGTATGGATTCGATCAAGGTGTCGTTCCACATGCGTCCGCCCCCGATGTAGCCTACAGCCACGAAGAAAGTGGCCGTCAACCCATATCGTGCAAGGATAGGCGCTGCTATCTCTTCGTTGTCGGCATAACCATCGTCGAAGGTAATAGACATCGCTCGTGACGGCAGGCTGTTCGCTTGCAACCGGCATACAGCCTCGTCCAGCGGCAACACGTGAAACCAGGAGCGCACCCATGCGCATATCTTGTCGAAATGATGCGCGGAAACGTCCTCAGGAAACAAGGGATCTATCGATCGATTCACCCGATGAAAGATGAGAATCGAAAGCCGTGCCCGGGTACCCGCCGGCGACAGGACAGAAAATATAGGGCCCAACATCTCCTTATCTCACCTCCGTCGGCTCGGGTATGCCCATTAACATATGCCATGGGTGCCAGGACATCTGCTTACGTGGCAGCAGCTTCCAAATCGTCCAAAAAATATAATCGAATCGGGATAAAATCAAGGCAAAAATGGATAACAATAGCGATAACATAATCACACCGATTTGCGTGTCGTTATAACTGACTGCCGCGTCGTCCGCATAACGGGTAAACCAGAGCCGAAGGCACCATTCGCTTCAATCTTCCATCGCTGCTCACGCAACCACCAACTGCCGGCAACAACAATAACAATAATATTATATGGCAAATCGAAATAAGCCAAACTTAGAAATGCTCCGCCAACGGCAAATCCGACTAACGAAACCTGCAGCATTCCACTCAGATGGAATAGCCATTCTGCGTTTTTATATTGAAGAGCCAGCCTGCGTGTACGCCCTGCACTTCGAAATGATAAATAGCCGATACCGACAAACAGCGCCAACCCAACCCAACCATGCTCGCCCAAAACTTGGAAATAAATGCTGTGCGCAGCGTGGATATCCATCGGCTCAGGTGCATAGCGCTGAAACAATTCAGGAGTGATTATCTCAAAACCGCCGCCAAAAAACCGATCATTAGCTAGATTGAATGCCATCCGCCAAGCATTGATACGACCCATTGCGCTATCATCCTGTTCGTAATTTTGAATGGTGTTCATACGCGCGGTCCAGCTTTCAGGCATAAAAGCGAGCATGTTCACAGCAACAATGACCAGCACGAGCAGGCTTAATATTTTTCGCACAGACCGTAACCACATCATAAACGCCATTGCACTAATAGCCAACAGAGCCCCACGCGACTGCGTGCCAAGCGCAGCAACTGCCGTCAGTAGCATTGAAAATAGCAATCCCAAACGCACTCGGTGACTTGGTGAGACAAGTCGCAAATAATTCAGCAAAGGGATTGTCATCACCATCGCTAAACCGATCTCATTGTTACCTTCAATGAATCCGCCAGGAGGCCCCCATACGCGCGCCCCTCCCGCAGTGAGTATTGTAAAGATACCGCCTTTAATCCCATAAAAACCGATTGATATCGCATTGACCCAGATAAACCATTCAATATGTTTTCGCTCACGCACGGCCATCATTGCGACAATTGTCATCAATTGTATTTTAAGCACCCTCTTAAGATACACTATCCCATCCATTGGGTAATAACCCAAAGCCGTTGTCAAACACATCCAACCAATAAATACAAACAACAACAACACGACTATATCTCGTGGGAAATGAATGCTTTTTTTATCAATTACTATTGAAACTAGCGCGGTGAAAGCAGCCGTTGCCGCGAATGGTAAGCCGTTCGTGAAGCCATAGGTCAATTGATGCGGATTCATTATGCTGACCCAAGTCCACAAATTGACGGAAATCCATGTGTGCTTGAAGGCCATCGGTAGCACAATTGCAAATATGGTTATAAGAACTAAATCACGCATAGCATAACCTGATAGACTACGGTACTAGGAGTTTCTCAGAATCGCGCACATCATCGCCAAGCACGATATTTTTACCTCGCAAATTCAAACATCAACCATTTATGCAGGCCCTAAATGAAATTAATTATTTACATTAAATAATGTATTTTAGCATGAATTAACGTTATCACAAACCAGGGGGATTTTCAATAACTCCTGAAAGGAGCCGGTAGACTCCATCATCGTTAAGATGGAGATACTCTATTGGAGCTATGTATCTGTCAAATATCAGACGATAGGAGTCAGTATTCATGATATCGCCACGGAATCCACACCCCGCATGCCCTCTGCACGCTTCCCCGCACTCAAAGTGCACGCCCTAACGCAGCCCCATAGCAACGCCGGTATTGCTCAACGCTACCCAGCCAGTTCCGCCGCGATTCAACGAAGGTGCGGCCCGCACTACGAATCGTCGCCCCGCCTTCCGGCAGGGTCAACGCGGCCGAGATCCGGGCCGCGAGTTCGTCGCGGTCGCCAGCCTTGAACAGCAGACCGGTCACGCCATCCTCGATCAGCTCGCGGTGCCCGCCCACGTCGGAAGCCAACAGCAGATGTCCTTGCGCCATCGCCTCCAGCGGTTTGAGCGGCGTCACCAACTCGGTCAGGCGGATCGGATGGCGCGGATAGACCAGCAAGTCCACCAAGTCGTAATAACGGTCCACTTCGTCGTGCGGCACCCGACCCGTGAACACCACATGCGACTGTAAGCCCAGTTGACGGACCTGCTCTTTCAGCGCTGGCTCGCGCGGCCCGCCGCCCACCAGCAGTAGCTTCACTTCGGGCATGTGCTGTCGCACCTGGGGCAAGGCCGCAACCATCAGGTCCAGCCCCTCGTAAGCGTAGAACGAACCGATGAAGCCGAGCACGCGCGCGCCCTGCAGGCCGAGACGCTGCAACAACTCCGGCACCGGAGGCGCGCGCAGTTGAAAGCGCTGCACGTCAACCGCGTTCGGAACGACGGTGATCTTTCGCGCATCGAAACCGCGGGCGACCAAATCCGACCGCAGCCCTTCGCAAATGGTCACCACCTGATGGGCGGCGCGGACGGCGCGTGTTTCCATCGCCCGGGTGAGCTTGTATCGGGGCCCGCCCTCCACCTGCGTGCCCAGGTCGGCGGCGGCGTCTTCCCAAAAGGCGCGAATTTCATAGACCACCGGAATGCCAAGTTGCCGCCCGACGCTCAATGCCGGCCACGCATTGAGCACCGGGGAATGCGCATGCAGCACGTCGGGCGTGAGCGCGCGGGCCAGCTCGTACAGGCGCGATTCGGTGGTTTTCATAACCGCCCGCTGGCGCATCACCGGAAGACGTGCAACCCACCCATCTGCGGCAGCCGTGCGATGAAACAGCAAACCATCGACTTCTTCCTGATCGGCGGAACACGGCCCTTGTTTGGCGCTGGTCAGATGAAACGTCTGCCAGCCCAACTGCTTTTGATGGCGCAAGATGTTGGCGCTGCGAAACGTGTAACCCGAATGCAGCGGCAGCGAGTGGTCGAAGATGTGCAAGATGCGCAGCGGCGCGCTCATGTCAATGCCTTTTCCTGCGCGACGCCTTCGGCGAAAAGGCTGTCGAGGACGGACAAACGCGCGTTCCAATCGTAGCGAGCCACCATGCACCGGCGCGCCTGTGAACCCAGTTCCACGCGGCCCTGCAACACATCGGCACAACGTTGTGCAAACGCTTCGGGCTCTGCCGCCAGCAGCAAATCCTGGCCCGGCTTCGCCTCGATGCCTTCCAGTGCCTGGGGGCTACAGACCACGGTCTTGGCCATCGCCATCGCTTCGAGAACTTTGTTCTGAATGCCGCGCGCGATGCGCAATGGCGCCACGAGGACGCGGGCATGGGCCATATAAGGGCGCACGTCCTCGACCCGCCCCGTCACCTGCACGCGCGGGTCCGACGCCAAATCGAGAACATCTTGCGACGGCCGGCTGCCCACGATGCAGAACCGAAATTCGCCATGAACCGATGCGAGGATGGGCATGACCTCCCGCGCGAACCAGATGACCGCGTCGGCGTTGGGTCGATAGTCCATCGCGCCCGTAAAGACGACGCGCGACGCGTCGTCGGGAAACGGGTTGTCGTAGCTGCGCTCTGGCGAAAAATAATCGCTATCGACGCCATTGGAGAGCACGCCGACTCGGGCCGCCGATTCGGGAGCCATGCGCCGAAAGTCGGCGGCCTCGGCATCGGAGACAAAGAAGCTGTGCTCGAAGCGCGCCGCCACCGCGCGCTCCCATTGCAGCAGGCGGCGTGCCTCGCGCGCATAAACCCATGACAGGGGCCAGCGCGACGTGGCCGAGTACTGCCGCCACTTGTCCGAGTCGATATCGGCGAAGTGCATCATGCGCACGCACTGCCGCGCATCCATCAGAAAGCGCGCCATCGCCGACGAAAATACAAATGCCCGTCGCACGCCGGCGCGCAAGCGCGCATCAACCCACTGTTGCAGTTCGGCGTCTCTGTAATAGGCCACGCTCAATGCCTCGCCGCTCATCAGCCCGGCGGACGAGCGTGACAGCCCTCGCGTCCGACTCAGCGCCAGCAGCCGTACCGACGCGAAACTCTCGCGCACCAGCCCCTCGTACTGCCAATCGTCGGGGTCATCGACAAACGCACCGAGATGAATACGAAAGCGTTTGCGCAAGTATTTGAGGATGTTCCAGGTCGCAATTTTGTCGCCCTTGTTCGGCGGATAAGGGCAACGCTGGGTCAGAAACAGAAGGTCTTCCACGAGCCTCAAGCCGCCTCGGCCACGGCATACGCCGGCGACGTCAACGGGCCATTGACCGACGCATCGACCACCTGCCGCAAAAAAGCTTCGAACATCAGCAAGGTCCACAAAGGTGCGCTGTAGTCGCGGGCGCCAGATTGATGGGCATCGACCAAGTGCTGAAGATAGGAGCGGTTGAACCAACCGGTCATTTGCAGCCGCGATCCAAGAACGGCATCACGCACGCGCTGGCGCAACGGCCCGCGGAACCAGCGCGCCAACGGTACCGAGAAACCCATCTTGGGCCGGTACAGCACTTCACCCGGCAGGTGCGGCTCCATCGCCTTCTTGAAGAAATACTTGCCTTCGTTGCCTTGAATCTTCAACGACGACGGCAGCGTGGCCAGCCATTCGACCAGCGGGTGGTCCATCAACGGTTCACGCACTTCCAGTGAATGCGCCATGCTGGCGCGATCGACCTTGGTGTTGATGTCGCCGACGAGGTAAGTCTTGATATCCAGGTACTGAATCAGCGCCAGCGGGTCGTCGGTGCCGGCGCGCGCGGCGTGGCGGTCGAAGACCTGCATCGCGTCATACCCGGCCAATTCGCGTTTGAGCTTGGCGCTGAACAACTGCTCGCGCATCGGCCCGCGCAGGATGGAAACCGAATGAAAGTACGCCTCGACCGAGGTGCGCGCCATGCCCTCGAAGGTGGTCTTGGCGCGCAGAAAGCGCGGCGCCCAATCGGCCTTGGGATAGACGCGGCCGAGCAACCCGAACAGCGGCTGCCGCACGCCTTGGGGCAAGGCGGCGCGCA
>JAITWP010000024.1 GCA_031285365.1 Azoarcus sp. | reverse complement strand
TGCTCAACCTGTTGCCGATCCCTCCGCTCGACGGCGGGCGCATTGCGGTGAGTCTGCTGCCGCATGATCTGGCGGTGAAGTACGCTCGCATCGAACCTTTTGGCATGGTAATTCTGATCGTTCTCATCATGACCGGGGGGCTAGGCAAGATTCTCAGGCCGCTGTTGAATCTGTTCCTGCAAACGATGATGGCGTTGGTAGGGGGTTGAGCCATGGCGGAGACTGCGGAAGTCGACGCGCTGGCCCGCCTCTACGGCGAACCGGTGCTGGAACTGCCCAAGGATTTATACATTCCGCCCGATGCGTTGCGCGTGTTCCTGGAAGCCTTTGAGGGGCCGCTCGATCTGCTGCTCTACCTGATCCGCCGCGCCAATGTGAATGTGCTCGACATCCCAATGGCTCCGCTGACCGTGCAGTATCTCGAATACGTGGAGGCCATGCGCGCGACCAACCTGGAACTGGCGGCGGAATATCTGCTGATGGCGGCGATGCTGCTGGAAATCAAGTCGCGTATGCTCCTGCCGCGTCCGCCGCGCGAGGAAGCCATCGAGATCGACCCCAGAGCCGAACTGGTGCGCAGGCTGCTTGAATACGAGCAGACCAAACTCGCTGCCGCGCGGCTCGAATCCCTGCCCAGAGTGGGGAGGGATTTTGAAAGGGTAGGGGTGTTCGTGACGGAAAAGATCGCCGAGCGAATGCCGGAAGTGAGCCTGCATGATCTGCAACTGGCCTGGCTGCGGCTGATGAAGCGGGCGCGGCTCGTGCAGCATCACCGGGTCGAACGCGAGAAACTGTCGGTACGTGAGCATATGACGCTCATTTTGAGAAAACTGCATGGCGGCGCATTCGTTGTTTTCGATACGCTGTTCGACCCGGAAAAAGGACCCGCCGGGATGGTGGTGAGTTTTCTCGCCATGCTGGAACTGGTCAAGGAGGCCCTGGTGGTCGTTACCCAGAACGAGGCATTTGCGCCGATCTACGTAAAGCTGGCGGATAGTGAACACTGAAAACAACAATTTGGGGCTGGAAGAAATGAATACCCCGGAGAATGTCAAACGCATTCTCGAAGCAGCAATCTTTGCCAGTGCCGTGCCGCTGTCGTCGAATACCCTGCGTCAGTTGTTCGAGCAGGATCCCGGAGCCGATGTGGTGCGTCGCCTGCTCGACGAACTGCGCGCGGATTGGGAAGCGGCAGGGCGGGGCGTGGAACTCGCGCTGACGGCCAGCGGTTGGCGTTTCCAGACGCGGGCCGAACTCCAACCCTACCTGGACAGGCTGAAGAACGAAAAACCGCCGCGTTATTCGAGGGCGGTCATGGAAACGCTGGCGATCATCGCGTATCGTCAACCGGTCACGCGGGGCGGTATCGAAGACATTCGTGGCGTGACCGTCTCGCCCAGCGTGCTTAAAACGCTGGAGTCGCGCGGCTGGATCGATGTCGTGGGCCATCGCGACACACCCGGCCGTCCGGCGCTTTTTGCCACCACCAAACGTTTTCTCGACGACATGGGTCTGCGCAGCATTACCGAACTGCCTGCCTTGCCCGAAATTGAAAGGATGATGGAACTTGTCGACACCACCGAAGCGGACGCCCCTGCGCCCATCGAGTAAAAGCAAGCCTGCGCGTCGTGATGGGTCGGACCCGATCCCCGGCGGGCGGGTCAACCGTCGCGGCGCGCGAGATCAGCGCGACGAAGTCGAACCGGAACGGCTGCAAAAAGTGCTCGCCCGCACGGGCGTGGCTTCGCGCCGCCAGATCGAGGAATGGGTGGAGGAGGGTCGCGTACAGGTCAATGATCAGCCAGCCAGCCTCGGCCAGAAAATCGGCCCCGGCGACCGGGTAAAACTCAATGGCCGCCTGGTTCAGTTGCACTTTGGCGCGCGCGCGCCGAGAGTGTTGATCTACCACAAGCCCGAGGGCGAAATCGTTTCCCGAAACGATCCGGAAGGCCGTCCCTCCGTGTTTGATCGCCTGCCTCCCTTGCGGCGCGGACGCTGGCTTGCCATTGGACGGCTGGATTACAACACCTCCGGGCTGCTGCTCCTGACGGACGACGGCAATCTCGCCAACCGGATGATGCACCCGCGCTACGGGTTCGAGCGTGAATACGCGGTAAGGCTTCTGGGAGAACTCGACGACGAGCAGTTCCGGGCGCTGACCGAAGGCATCGTGCTCGAAGACGGCCCCGCCCGTTTCAGTTCCCTGCGTGTTCAGGGAGGGGAGGGCGTGAACCGCTGGTACAAGGTCGTTCTCCAGGAAGGCCGCAACCGCGAAGTGCGGCGCATGTTCGAGGCCGTCGGTTTCACCGTGAGTCGGTTGATGCGGGTGCGCTACGGCCCGGTCGAGTTGCCGCCCAGACTCAAGCGCGGCATGTGGATGGAAATGCCGGAAGCCGATGCCTGCCAGTTGGCGGGGGTACCCGCACCGAAAAAAATCGGAGATACAGCTAAAGGTAAAACAACTGCAAGTAAGAGCAATGTTAAATCACCAACGAGTAAATCTTTTAAAAAGCCAAAATAATATGTTTTATCGCAGTATAATATTAATGAAATAGAATATGGAAAGAAGGTTTATTTATGTATCATGTAAAGAAAGAATGCGTGGCGATGATTTTAGCGGGCGGGCAGGGCAGCCGC
>JAITWP010000015.1 GCA_031285365.1 Azoarcus sp. | reverse complement strand
GCCAAACAGGACAGCCACATTGCCCGCACCCTGCTCGATCTGTCGCAAACGGCCACCATCAACGACAGCATCAAACTGGGCCGCGCGGTGCTCGCCGCACTGGGTAACGTCAATACCCTGCACAAACCCCAGGTGGAACAGGCAGGCTTCGCGGTACTCAAGGCACCCGACATTCCTTCGATCCTGGTGGAAACTGCGTTCATCAGCAACCCGGAAGAAGAAGCCCGTCTGAACGACAACGCTTACCAGGAAAAGATGGCCGATGCCATTTTGAGCGGCATCCAGCGCTACTTCAAAGAAAACCCGCCCATGCAGCGCTCGCCTACTGCATAACAACCATCGTCGCACCCATGCTGTTACAATCCAGCCCCGTGGCGGGTCTCCCCGCATTGCAGCGCGGTGAACCTGGTCAGGGCCGGAAGGCAGCAGCCACAGCCGTTCCCTGCAAGTGCCGGGGGCTAGGCTCGCCACCCTAATCCAGTCGAAGCGCCGCGCATTGCGGCGCTTTTTGCTTCTCGTTTTTCCGGGCGCGTTCGCGCGTTGGGGTTTACAATCTGCGCCCATGAGCTATCAGGTACTGGCACGCAAATGGCGGCCAAAATCCTTTGACACCCTGGTCGGACAGGAGCACGTCGTCCGGGCGCTTTCCCACGCGCTCGACACGGGGCGGCTGCATCATGCGTGGCTCTTCACGGGCACGCGCGGAGTAGGCAAGACCACGATTGCGCGCATTCTCGCCAAGGCACTGAACTGCGAGCAGGGGGTGAGCGCCACGCCCTGCGGACAATGCGACGCCTGCCGCGCAATCGACTCCGACCGCTTCCCCGATTACGTGGAGATGGACGCAGCCTCCAATCGCGGCGTCGACGACATGGCAGCACTGCTTGACCGTGCCGTGTATGCGCCCGTGGCAGGCCGCTACAAGGTCTACATGATCGACGAAGTGCACATGCTCACCGGGCACGCCTTCAACGCGATGCTGAAAACGCTGGAAGAGCCGCCGGAGCACGTCAAATTCATCCTCGCCACCACCGACCCGCAAAAAATCCCGGTCACGGTGCTGTCCCGCTGCCTGCAATTCAATCTCAAGCAGATGCCGCCGGGCCGGATCACGGAACACCTCGCGCGAATTCTGGAAGCCGAATCGGTTCCATTCGAGCCGGGGGCATTGCGCCACCTCGCTCACGCGGCCAGCGGCTCGATGCGCGACGCGCTTTCCCTGCTCGACCAGGCCATCGCCCACGGCGCGGGGCATGTGCTTGAAGAGCAGGTAACGAACATGCTCGGCACAGTGGGTGAAGATCACCTGTACGCGATCCTCGACGCGCTGGCCGAATGCAACGCCGACGCACTGCTCGCCGTGGCAAGCGACATGGAAACGAGAAGCCTGTCGTTTGAAGCCGCCCTGCAGGCGCTGGCATCCCTGTTGGCGCGGGTGGCACTGGCCCAGTTCGCGCCCGCCGCCATTGCCGAAGAAGACGAACGCATACTGACCCAGGCGCAGCGGTTCGATGCCGAATACCTGCAACTGGCCTACCAGATCACCATTCATGGCCGCGACGAATTGCCGCTCGCGCCCGACGAGTTCACCGGTTTCACGATGTGCCTGTTGCGGCTGCTGGCGTTCAGACCAGAACGGGACTCCGGCTCCACGCCGCCCTTGCCCCCCGACAGCACAGGCAAAGCCCGGCCCATGCCTCCTGCCGCGCCGTCCGTTTCCGGATCGAAGCCTGCCGCGTCAACGGCTCCCGCGCCCAAAGCCACCATGAATGACTGGCGCGAAGTCGTGCGCTCGTTGGGACTTACCGGCATGGCGCGCGAACTGCTTCAGCACTGCGAGCGGGCAGATGACAACGAAGAGAGCCTGAACCTGCGGCTCTCGGAGACGCATCGCCACCTGCTCGACCTGAACGACCGCACCCTGCTCACGCGCATCGAAGACAAACTTGCCACCGTGTTGGGTCGTCCCCTGAAACTGAGTGTCGAAATCGGCTCGATAGCCGGACAAACCCCGGCGCAGCGCGACGAACTGGATCGCCGCGAGCGCCATGCCCAGGCGGTTTCGGCGCTTGAAAGCGATCCGTTCGTGCGAGAGTTGATCGAACGATTCGATGCCAGTCTGAACGAAAACACGGCCAAGCTGTTGTAACCACAGACTTTTTATTTTTCATCCCACATGGAGACATCCGAATGATGAAAGGCGGACTTGGCAACCTGATGAAACAGGCCCAGCAGATGCAGGAAAACATGAAGAAGATGCAGGATCAGATTGCCTTGATGGAAATCGAGGGCGAATCTGGCGCTGGCATGGTCAAGGTAACGATGACCGGCAAATACGAAGTGCGTCGCGTGCACATCGACCCCTCGGTGATGGACGACCGCGAAATGCTCGAAGATCTGGTAGCGGCGGCGGTCAACAGCGCGGTGCATAAAGTGGAAGCAACGACTGCCGAAAAAATGTCCGGTTTCACGGCAGGGCTCAACCTTCCGCCGGGCATGAAGTTGCCGTTCTGATGCCGGAAAAACAATCCAGCCTGGATGAACTGATCGCCGCTCTGCGCTGTTTGCCCGGCGTGGGGCCGCGTTCGGCGCAACGCATGGCCTACCACCTCTTGCAGCGCGACCGCAAAGGCGCGACACGTCTGGCGGAGGCCATTGGACACTCGCTTGTGGTATTGCGGCATTGCGCGCGGTGCAATGCATTTTCTGAAGAAGAAGTCTGCGCGCGCTGCACGAACCCACGCCGCGACCCCACGCGCCTCTGCGTCGTCGAAACCCCGGCAGATCTGGCGGTCATCGAGCAGACACAGTCCTATGACGGCCTGTACTACGTCCTGATGGGCCGCCTGTCGCCGCTCGACGGCATCGGCCCCCGCGAACTGGAGTTCGACCGCCTGATTGCCCGCGCCAGCGGCAGCGAAGTGCGGGAAGTCATCCTCGCCACCAATTTCACAAACGAAGGCGAAGTCACCGCGCATGCCCTCGCCACCCTGCTCACCGCGCGAGGCTTGACGGTGAGCCGCCTGTCGAGGGGCGTGCCGGTAGGCGGGGAGCTTGAACATACCGGCATTGGAACCATTGCGCAGGCTTTGGCCGAGCGCCGGACGGTGTTGCTGTAGTGGGTTGAGTGTTTTTCTGGCGGTGTTCCCCCAGTTCAACCGAGAGATTCCAGGACAGCAGATCTTCAACCTGTTGATGGGCTAAGCAGTCATGCATGAAATCATCTGCCCGCACTGCGGGAAAGCATTCAAGATCGATGAGGCCGGGTACGCGGACATCCTGAAGCAGGTTCGCGATAGCGATTTCGAGAAGCAACTGCATGAGCGGCTTGAACTGGCCGAACAGGACAAGCGAAACGCCGTCGAACTCGCCCAGGCCAAGATCACCAGTGAATTGCAGAAAACCGCCTCTGCCAAGGACGCTGAAATCCAGGAACTGAAGGCCAGACTCGTGAACGAGTTGCAGAAAGCCGCAGCAACGAAGGACGCCGAGATCCAGAAACTGAAGGCAAAACTCGACGCCAGCAGCATCGCGCAAAAACTCGCAATCACCGAGGCAGTCAGTGCAGTCGAAAAAGATCGCGACGAACTGAAGAGCGGTTTGCAGCGGATGGAGCTTGAAAAGCGTCTCGCCGAGAAGTCCCTGAAAGAAAAGTACGAGACGCAGATCAAGGATCGCGATGACGCAATCGAACGCCTTCGGGACATGAAGGCGCGGCTATCGACCAAGATGGTCGGTGAGACTCTTGAACAACACTGCGAGACCGAGTTCAACCGAATTCGTGCCACCGCATTTCCGAGGGCGTATTTCGAGAAGGACACCGACGCGCGGAGCGGCAGTAAGGGTGACTACATCTTCCGCGACTCGGATGAGTCCGGCACCGAAATCATCTCGATCATGTTCGAAATGAAGAACGAGAGTGACGCAACTGCCACCAGGAAGAAGAACGAAGACTTTCTGAAGGAACTCGACAAGGATCGCACCGAAAAAGGGTGCGAGTACGCGGTTCTGGTCTCCCTGCTCGAACCCGAAAGCGAGTTGTACAACACCGGGATCGTCGACATGTTCCACCGCTACCCGAAAATGTACGTCGTCCGACCGCAGTTCTTCATTCCGATCATCACGCTGCTGCGAAATGCTGCGATGAACTCGCTCAAGTACAAATCGGAGTTGGCGCTCGTGAAGGCGCAACACATCGACATCACGAACTTCGAGGCTCAGTTGGAGACGTTCAAGGCCGGATTCGCGAAGAACTACGACCTTGCCTCCAGGCGTTTCCAAACGGCAATCGATGAAATCGACAAGTCGATCGATCATCTGCAAAAGACGAAGGAGGCCCTGCTCGGCACCGACAGGAATCTTCGTCTTGCGAACGACAAAGCACAGGAGGTGACAATCAAGAGGCTGACTCGGGGCAACCCGACGATGGCTGACAAGTTCGCCGAACTCAAGAATCACGGTCCTTCTGATGCGGGGTGAGCAGGGCATTCATACATACTTTCCGGCGCTTCTCCCGAGAAACTTGCGGTCTCACTGAAACCGTTCCGATTGCCAAGCAATCACCCTATCGTCATAATGCCAGCGGATCAGATACGGGAAGAAAACCAGTTTCAACCTGAACCTGGAGAAGCTCATGCCTTACTATGCCGGCATCAAACAGATCAAAGACGAAGAAGCTCGCCGCCGTACCGTCACGGGTACG
>JAITWP010000334.1 GCA_031285365.1 Azoarcus sp. | reverse complement strand
TCAGGGCCGTGCGCACGGGGGTTCGTTCCGGCGACACCGCGCCCGAGACCGTGCATGACATCTCCGCCGCACTGGACGAAATGCGCCTCCTCAAGGACGAGTCCGAGATCGCCATCATGCGTCGCGCAGGTGAAGTTTCAGCCGCCGCCCACTGTCGGGCAATGCGCGCCACGCGCCCGGATTGTTTTGAATACGAAATCGAAGCCGAGTTGCTTCACGCTTTCCGCGCCGCAGGCAGCCCGTCTCCCGCCTATCCATCCATTGTCGCCCGCGGCCCGAACGCCTGCGTACTGCATTACACCGATAACGACCGCCGCATGCTGGACGGGGAGTTGCTGTTGATCGACGCCGGTTGTGAGCTATACGGCTACGCTTCCGATATCACGCGCACTTTCCCGGTCAATGGCCGTTTCAGCGGGCCTCAGCGCGACCTCTACCAACTCGTGCTGGCCGCCAACCACGCCGCTCGCGCCAAAGTACGCCCCGGAAACGGCTGGAACACGCCGCACGAAGCCGCCGTGGCCGTGCTCACGCAGGGTTTCATCGACCTGGGCCTGCTCGAAGGGGATGCGCAGGAGTTGATAAAAACGGAAGCCTACCGCCGTTTCTACATGCACCGCACCGGCCACTGGCTTGGGCTGGATGTGCACGACGCGGGCCGATACAAGATTAACGGTCAATGGCGCTCGTTCGTGCCGGGCATGACACTGACCATCGAACCCGGCTGCTACGTCCGTCCCGCAGACAATGTGCCGGAAGCCTTCTGGAACATCGGCATTCGTGTCGAAGACAACGCCCTGGTCACTTCCGACGGTTGCGAGATACTGACCGAGGGCGTGCCGCGAGAGACCCAAGCCATCGAAGAATTGATGCGGGATCGGGACGGCTGACTGGCTTCCCTACCCTTGCTGGCTTAAAAATCTGGCTTTTTCCCTGTCCCAGTCACGCCTTTTCTCGTCTTCGCGCTTGTCGTAGAGTTTCTTGCCTTTTGCCAAGCCGATTTCGACCTTCACACGGCCCTTGCTCCAGTGCAGATCGAGCGGAACCAGGGCAAATCCGGCGCGCTCAACCTTGCCAATCAGGCGGGCAATCTCCTTTCCGTGGAGCAACAGCTTGCGGGTACGGGTCGGGTCGGCCTTTACGTGAGTGGAGGCGCTTGCCATCGGGGTGATGTGCATACCGAGGATGAACAGTTCCTCGGCGCGCACGATGACATAGGCTTCCTTGATGTTGGCACGCCCGCCACGGATGGCCTTCACTTCCCAGCCTTCGAGCACGATGCCAGCCTCGTACCTTTCTTCGATGAAGAAATCATGATGGGCTTTGCGGTTCTGAATGATGCTCATGGGGGGTTAAACTGAAGTACGGCGCACGGGCGACGACGAGTTGGAGGCTATGCGTTAGACTCGCGCATCTTATCAGTTTGACCGCCTCTCCAATGGCTGATGTTCAAAAGAAGGTTCTGATCGAATTCACCCCCGCGCAGATGTTCAATCTGGTCGACGCCTGCGAGGACTATCCCCAATTCCTGCCGTGGTGCAGTCAAGGTCAGGTGAGTACCCGTACCGACGAGATCACCGCCGCCACGCTGCACGTCAACTACCACGGTATCAAAACCCATTTCAGTACCGAAAACACCAAGCGTTTCCCTGTCGAGATGCTGATCCGTCTTACAGACGGCCCGTTTACCCGTCTCGATGGCGGTTGGCGCTTCACTGCCCTGGGGGAAACCGCCTGCAAGGTGGAATTTGAACTGCACTACTCATTTTCAAACCGCCTGCTCGAAAAAATCCTTGGCCCGGTGTTCAGCCACATTGCCAATACACTCGTTGAGGCGTTCGTCAAGCGCGCCAACCAGGTTCATGGAGCCTCAAGGGCGTGAACAGCGAATTCATTGAAATCGAAGTCGTCTACGCTCTGCCGCACTATCAGGATGTTGTCATGGTTAAATTACCGGAAGGCGCTACCGCGCGCGAGGCGGTGGAAGCCTCCGGTCTGCTGCTCAAATACCCGGAAATCGAGCTGGACGAACGCAACAGGCTCGGCATCTACAACAAACTCGCCCGCTCCGACACCGTCCTGCGTGAACACGACCGGGTGGAAATCTACCGTCCGTTGATTGCCGATCCCAAGGCCGTGCGAAAGCTTCGCGCCGAGGAAGGCAAGGCAATGAAACGAGGCGGCGGCACGATTTGAGGACGACTGAACCGGTTCAGTCCTTGCCGCAAAATGTCTCCATCAACCCCTTGGCACGCGCGATTTCGGCAGCCCTCTCTTCGTCGTTCAGATACTTGTGTCCACCAGTCTCGGTTGGCAGGGCAACGCGCTGTCCGCTGCTCAGCGTAGCATGCTGGGCACGGGCGCGCTGGCAGTTCTGCTTGCGTTCCTCGGCGGCGGCAGCGTCTTTTTCCGCTTTTTGCCTGGCCTCGGCGGCGGCAGCACGACGTTTGCGGAATTCTTCGTCGCGTTGTTCGGCCTGTGTCTGCTGACTCTGGGCAGGGGCAGGAGTTGCAGTATCTTTCGGTTCGGCAGCGCCCTCTTCGGCGTCTTCGTCCGGCTCCGGTTCGAGCACCATTACGGGCGGTGGAGTCCGTTTAGGTTGCTGCGCCTTGACACCCGGCTGACTCGGGGGGGGAGTATCCGAAAAGTGTACCTTGCCGTCCTTGTCCTTCCACTTGTATATCTCGGCACTCGCGGTAGCCGCCAGGGTAGCAGTCAGACCAAACATGAGTGCGATAAACCAGATCGGGCGTTTCACCTTTACTTCTCCTGTAGTGCGGCTTACAAGGTCAGGTAGAGCTTTGTATAATGTTCATTTGGCCGAAAGGAAATAAGTCATGCGTGTGATCCAGAAGGCGCTGACATTCGATGATGTCCTTCTTGTCCCCGCTCATTCGGCAGTGTTGCCGCGCGACGTAGGACTGAGTACACGGATAAGCCGCAATATCCGTCTCAACATTCCCCTGGTATCTGCGGCGATGGATACCGTCACTGAATCGCGGCTTGCCATTGCGCTTGCGCAGGAAGGCGGCATTGGCATCGTACACAAGAATCTTTCCCCGGCAGAACAGGCTGCGGAAGTACATAAGGTCAAGCGCCACGAGTCCGGCATACTCAAGGATCCCGTAACCATCCCGCCCACCATGACCGTGGGCGAAGTAATTACGCTCCAGCGTCAGCACCGCTTCTCCGGCGTGCCTGTGGTTGAGAATGGCAAGGTGGTCGGTATCGTCACCAACCGCGACACTCGTTTCGAGACCCAACTCGATCAGTCCGTGCGCGAAATCATGACGCCGCAGGAACGTCTGGTGACGGTGCGCGAAGGCGCAAGCCTCGATGAAGCCCGCGAACTGTTGCGTGTGCATCGTCTCGAACGCGTGCTCGTGCTCAACGACGCGGGCGAGCTTTGTGGCCTCATTACGGTCAAGGACATGATGAAGTCCACCGAATACCCGTTCGCCTCCAAGGATGAACAGGGACGGCTACGGGTCGGTGCGGCGCTCGGGGTCGGCGCAGGAACCGAAGAACGTGCCGAACGTCTGGTCGAAGCCGGGGTCGACCTGCTCATCGTCGACACCGCTCACGGTCATTCGCAGGGCGTGCTCGACCGCGTGACCTGGGTCAAGAAGCATTTCCCGAGCATTGATGTGGTCGGCGGCAACATCGCCACCGGCGAAGCCGCGCGGGCGCTCGTCAATGCTGGTGCCGACGGAGTCAAGGTCGGCATCGGCCCGGGTTCCATCTGCACCACCCGCATCGTTGCGGGGGTCGGCGTGCCACAAGTCACCGCCATCGACCTCGTTGCCAGCGCATTGGCCGACGCCGGTGTGCCGCTCATCGCTGACGGCGGCATCCGTTTCTCGGGCGACATCGCCAAGGCCATTGCCACCGGGGCCAATAGTGTGATGCTCGGCGGTCTTTTCGCGGGAACCGAAGAGGCGCCCGGCGAAACGGTGCTCTTCCAGGGCCGTTCGTACAAGGCGTACCGAGGCATGGGCTCGCTTGGCGCAATGGAAAAAGGCGCAGCGGATCGCTACTTCCAGGACAGTTCCTCCAATATCGACAAACTCGTGCCCGAAGGCATCGAAGGCCGAGTGCCCTACAAGGGGCCGGTCTCGGCGGTCATCCATCAGTTGATGGGCGGACTGCGTGCCTCGATGGGCTATCTTGGCTGCGTCGATATTGCGGCCATGCACGCGCAGGCACAATTCGTCCAGATCAGTTCGGCGGGCATGCGCGAGTCGCACGTCCACGACGTACAGATCACCAAAGAAGCCCCCAACTATCAGGTCAGCTGACCTTTCTCCTTTCCTGCGGGCGGCCTGAGCCGCCCTTTTTCCCTGCTTCGTTTGCCCACGTACATGACTCACCAGAAAATTCTCATCCTCGATTTCGGCTCCCAGGTCACGCAACTCATTGCCCGCCGTGTGCGCGAAGCCAATGTCTATTGCGAAATCCATCCCAACGACGCGAGCGACGAGTTCATCCGCGCATTTGCGCCCCAGGGCATCATCCTCTCCGGCAGCCACGCCAGCACCTACGAAGATCACCAGTTGCGCGCCCCGCAAGCCGTCTGGGATCTGGGCGTTCCGGTACTGGGCATCTGCTACGGCATGCAGGTGATGGCCATACAGTTCGGCGGAGAAGTCAGTTGGTCCGACACGCGCGAATTCGGCTATGCCGAGGTGCGCGCACATGGTCATGGCCCGCTGTTCGGTGAAACCGCCGATATCGTCAATGCCGAAGGTCACGGCATTTACAAGGTATGGATGAGCCACGGCGACAAGGTCACAAAACTGCCTCCCGGCTTTGCCCTCATGGCCTCCACCGAAGACTGCCCCATTGCCGGAATGTTCGATGCCGCGCGCCGCTGTTTCGGCGTCCAGTTCCATCCGGAAGTCACCCACACCGTCCAGGGCGCGGCCATGCTTACCCGCTTCGTGCGGGACATCTGCGGTTGCACGGGCGACTGGATGATGGGGGATTACATCGCCGAAGCCATCGAACGCATCCGCGAGCAGACCGCTGGCGAGGAAGTCATCCTCGGCCTTTCCGGCGGAGTCGACTCCTCCGTTGCCGCCGCACTCATTCACCGCGCCATCGGTGACCGGCTCACCTGCGTCTTCGTCGACCATGGGCTGCTGCGCCTGAACGAAGCCAGAATGGTCATGGACATGTTCGCCAGACGGCTACAGGCCAAAGTCGTGCACATCGACGCCTCGGAACAGTTTCTGTCAAAGCTCGCAGCCGTTACCGACCCCGAGAAAAAGCGCAAGATCATCGGCCACGAATTCATCGAAGTCTTCCAGCAGGAAGCCCGGAAACTCACCAACGCCCGTTGGCTCGCCCAAGGCACGATCTATCCCGACATCGTGGAATCCGGCGGCACGAAAACGCGCAAGGCCGCCACGATCAAGAGCCATCACAACGTCGGCGGCCTGCCCGAAACCCTCGGCCTCAAGCTGCTCGAACCCCTGCGCGAGCTCTTCAAGGACGAAGTACGCGAACTTGGCGTTGCGCTGGGCCTACCGCACGAAGTGGTCTATCGCCACCCCTTCCCCGGCCCCGGCCTGGGCGTGCGCATCCTGGGCGAAGTCAAAAAGGAATACGCGGAGTTGCTGCGCGCCGCCGACGCCATTTTCATCGACGAGTTGCGTTCCACCATCGAACCCCACAGCGGCAGGAACTGGTACGACCTCACCAGTCAAGCGTTTGCAGTCTTCCTGCCCGTCAGGAGCGTGGGCGTGATGGGCGACAGCCGCACCTATGAATACGCCGTGGCGCTCCGCGCCGTACAGACCACCGATTTCATGACGGCAGATTGGGCGGAACTGCCCTGGACGCTCCTCAAACGGGTGTCGAACCGCATCATCAACGAAGTGCGCGGCATCAATCGGGTTACTTACGATGTGTCGAGCAAGCCTCCGGCGACGATTGAGTGGGAGTGACAATGGATACCCCCACTTCACCGTCCTTCCAACGCGCCCTGGAACTGGGTCGCCGCGTGCTCGAAATCGAGGCGCAGGCGGTTGTCGCGCTGGCCGAACGGCTCGACGAGTCCTTTGCGCAGGCCATCGAAATGATCCTCCAGTGCCGTGGCCGGGTTATCGTCAGCGGCATCGGGAAATCCGGCCATATTGCGCGTAAATTCGCGGCTACACTGGCGAGCACGGGAACTCCGGCCTATTTCGTACACGCGGCAGAAGCCGCGCATGGCGACCTCGGCATGATTGCCGCCGAAGACATCATGATCGCCATTTCAAATTCAGGTTCCAGCGCGGAACTGCTCACCATCGTCCCGCAGGTCAAACGGCGCGGGGCAAAGCTCATCGCCATGACCGGCAATGCCGACTCGCCGCTTGCACGCGAAGCCGACATTCATCTCGATGCTGCCGTCAGCGAAGAAGCCTGCCCGCTCAACCTTGCTCCTACCGCCAGCACCACTGCCGAACTGGCCCTGTCGGATGCGCTCGCGGTGGCCCTGCTCGACGCTCGCGGCTTCGGTAGCGAAGATTTCGCGCGCTCACACCCCGGCGGCAATCTCGGACGACGGCTGCTCACGCATGTGTGCGACGTCATGCGCCCACTTGATCGCGTCCCGGTCATCGCAAGCGGCGCCCTCCTGACCGAAGCGCTGTTCGCCATGACGCGCGGCGGCATGGGCATGGCTGTGGCGCTGGGATCCGATGGAAAACCGGAAGGCATCTTCACTGATGGTGACCTGCGCCGTGCACTGGAGAACGGCGTCGACGTGCGTACCACACACCTTGCCGAGGTACTGACGAGAACCCCGCATGCCATCGGGCCGAATGCGCTCGCAGTGGAGGCCGCTGAAATGATGGAGCGATTGCGCATCAGCCAGTTACTGGTCGTCGATGAAAAAGGGAAGCTCGCAGGGGCGCTGAATACGCACGACCTTATGCAAGCGCAAGTGATCTGATGCACGGACTCCTCAATCTCATCTACCGCTTCTACCCTCTGGCCATTGCGGCACTGCTCGCCGCCGGGGCGGTCTGGCTCGAACGGACAACCCGTAGCCCTGAACCCACAGCCAATGTAACCGTCAGCGAAACTCCAGACTTCATCGCCGAAACAGTGCGCATCACGGGTTTCGCCGCAGACGGCAAACTACACTACACACTTGATTCCCCGGTCATCACTCATTTACCGGTCGCTGACACGACCCACGCCGAACAACCCCGGTTGCAACTCTTCTCCCATGAACGGCGCATGTGGATCAACGCCGATCGTGCTGACGTCGCTCCAAAGGGAACTCAGGTAGATTTCATCGGCAATGTCGAAGCCGAACGGGAAGGTGTCCTCTCCGATCCACCCCTGCATCTCTCTACGGAGCACCTCACGGTCTGGCCGCAGGAACAGCGCGCCGTCAGTAATGTTCCCGTGCGCCTCACCCACGGAGAGACACGCGGCAGCGGCAACAATCTGGAAGCCGACAACGTATTCGGAGTCATAACATTGTCCGGAAAAGTCCGGATGCTTCTTACTCCCCGTAACAAGAGGAAATCATGATGCGCATCCTCTCAACTGCCTTTGCCGCCCTGCTGTCGACGGCCATGCCCATCCATGCTCAATCGTTCGACCGCAGCCAACCGGTCAACATCGACGCCGACAAAGTGACCGTGGATGATCGCAACAAGGTTCACGTTTTTGAGGGTTCCGTCGTACTAACCCAAGGAACATTGATAATCAAGGGCGACAAGGTCGTCATCACCCAGGATACCGCCGGGTTTCATAATGGTGTTGCCACCGCAAAAGGTGGAGGGTTGGTTTTCTTCCGACAAAAACGTGCAAGCGATGGAGCCTGGATCGACGGCGAAGCCGAACGCATCGAATACAGCAGCCAGAACGAACGGGCCAAGCTTTTCAATCGCGCCCAGGTTCGGAGTGCTGGCGACATGGTGCGCGGCCAGTACATCGAATACGATGTCGCCACTGAAAACTATCTTGTAACCAACGCACCCGGACGCTCTTCACGTGGCGACAAAACCCCCACCGAACGCGTTCATGTTACTATCCAGCCGAAAGGCAGCAGCAAACCGGCAACCACCGACCCTCGCTGAGCATTAAAACGCTGAACACGCACACGCACGGCATTCCTCACCAAGCACTGACTCCCATTGGGAGCAGAATTTCGCACTGATGTCATGGCCGCCTGAGACGTGCTGCGGTCAGAAACAGGAAATATTTCACGTTTTGGAAAATTTTTTTGTGCAATGCACAAAAAACTGTTGACATTCACATTTCACGCCCTAAAATTCACAGAAATTGCTGCTATGCAGCAATACAACATGGCATACACCCATACCCCAACTCCGCAGTAGAGCAAGAACGCTGCATTTTTTGTAGTTACACTTTCACACTGTTACCAATTGAAGGAGAGTCCGATGACCACGTTCAACCCTGATCAGTTCGCCGCCACCAACAAGGCCAACATCGAAACCCTGCTGAGCCTCACCAACAGCGCCTTTGCCAACGCCGAGCGCCTGGCCGCCCTCAACCTCAACACCGCCCGTTCCGTACTCGAGGACAGCGTCTCCAACACCAAGGCCCTGCTGGGTACCAAGGACGTACAGGAACTGGTTTCTCTGCAAGCCTCGCTGATCCAGCCCCTGCTGGAAAAGTCCGTCGCCTACGCCCGCAGCGTTTATGAAATCGCCTCGCAGGGTCAGGAAGAACTGGCGAAGGTGCTCGAAGTTCAACTCGCCGAGCTGAACAAGAGCGTTTCCTCCGCGCTCGACAAGGCCGCCAAGTCCGCTCCTGCGGGTTCTGACGTTGCCGTCGCCGCCGTGAAGTCGGCCATTGCCGCCGCCAACAGCGCCTACGACAACTTCTCCAAGGCCGTCAAGCAGGCGACCGAAATCGCCGAAGCCAACGTTGCCGCGGCGACCAACGCCACGGTCAAGGCTGTTACCACC
>JAITWP010000260.1 GCA_031285365.1 Azoarcus sp. | reverse complement strand
CTTCAGAACGTGGCCGGGAGGCAGTTCCGGAGAGGTGTCTTCAGTGTTGCTGATCGGAATTGCTGACGACATGCCGACGGGTGCTGGCTGAGTGGAAACGTAAACGGGCGCGGGTATGCCGACGGGCGAGCTTGCCGGATACTTGACGATGCGCACTTTTTCTTCGCCCTCGGTGACTTCAAGCTCGGAGATACCCGATTCCTGAGTGAGGTCGATGAGTTTTTTGAGTTTTCGTAGATCCATGATGTTTTCCCTGTGAGGGATTCAATGAGGGGTTGAACGGGATGGGTGAGACTTTCGCGCGGCCCGGTTCTAGCCAGCGCGCAGTCGGCCAATGGCAAAATCCACGGCAACCAGGTAACCCTGGACACCCAGGCCACAGATCACCCCCATGGCCAGATCGGAAAAATGCGAGTGATGCCGGAAGGGTTCGCGGGCGTGGATGTTCGATAAATGCACTTCCACGAACGGAATCCGCACGGCGGCCAGGGCGTCGCGCAAGGCGATGCTGGTGTGGGTGTAGGCCGCAGGGTTGATGATGATGAAGTCGATGCCCTCGACCGCCGCCGCCTGGACGCGGTCAATCAACTGGCCTTCGTGATTGCTCTGGAAAGATTCAAGCTGTACACCGTTCGCACGGGCACGGGACTCCATCGCTATGTGGATGTCGGCCAGCGTCGTGCAACCATAGACTTCGGGCTCCCGTGTGCCGAGCAGATTGAGGTTTGGTCCGTGTAGCACCAGGATGCGGTGCTGCGGGGGAGGTGGCGTTTTACGGCTTTTTCGTTGCGTCATGAGCGGAGTTTGAAGCAAATCGTGACAATTTGTCCAGTGTTGATTCCCGGGGGGCAGGGGGGCATTACAGCCTTCCTGTCAGGTGTCATTTTCACTGGGGGGCGATGCGGCGATCAGGGCTTCGACCTGTGCCAGACGTGCGCGGGGTTGGCGCCGGTTGCGTTCTGCCGGGGCGGGGTAAATGGACAATCGCGCCGGGATGTCTTTCCATTCCAGGGCCAATACCGCTTCTGGTGCGTCGGGCAGCGTTCTGCGCACCTCGCGGTGCTCGAAAGGAAAGGCGGCATCGAGGAGAAAGATTTCGACATCCTTGGCGCTTTCCGGAAACAGGTCGATTTCGATCTCCGCGTAACGTCCGGCAGTGCCATCGAGTGCACCGCCGGTCAGGTAGGGTCTGAATTCGGCCAACAGGCGCATCAACCCCACTGCCGCCTGTCGCATGTCGGCCAGTCGTTTCGGGAGTTCCTCGCCCTGGTACAGGGTCTGCCATTGGCGCAGTTCCGCTTCGATTTCGGCATTGGTCGGCAGAAATTCGCTTGAACCTTCGCTTGCGCCAAGCTGTCGGGCCGCCTTGCGTTTGGCGAAACCGAAATCATCGATGCCATCTTCGGCCATCATGCGCGCCGCCAGTGCGGCGATTTCGCGGCGGCGTTGTGCGCCGCGAGGAGGAAAACCATATTCCGCCATGAAAGAAGAAAGACGAGAGCCTTCAGGTAAAATTCCGCGCATTCTACACGGGGTACTTTTCTCTCTCCACTTTCGGATTTCTCTTACATGCACATTCATATCCTTGGTATCTGCGGCACTTTCATGGGTGGCGTTGCGCAACTGGCCGTGGCTTCCGGGCACAGGGTGACGGGGTGTGATGCCAACGTCTACCCGCCGATGAGCGACCAGCTCGAAGCGGCGGGTATCGAGCTTACCGAAGGGTTCGATGCCGACCAGATTGCTCTCAAACCGGACGTTTTCGTCATCGGCAACGCGGTTTCTCGCGGCAATCCCCTGCTGGAAGTGATTCTCGACCAGGGATTGCCCTATGTATCCGGCCCGCAGTGGTTGTCCGAACACATCCTGCAGGGGCGCTGGGTGCTGGGTGTGGCGGGGACGCACGGCAAGACCACCACGGCCTCCATGCTCGCCTTCATCCTCGATAAGGCCGGGCTTGACCCAGGCTTCCTGATTGGTGGGGTGCCGGTGGATTTCGGCGTTTCTGCCCGTCCCGGAAAAACGCCCCTGTTCGTGATCGAGGCCGACGAGTACGACACTGCGTTTTGCGACAAGCGATCCAAGTTTGTCCATTACCGTCCGCGAACCGTGATCCTGAATAACCTGGAATTCGATCATGCCGACATTTTCGCCGATCTTGCAGCTATCGAGACGCAATTTCACCATCTCGTGCGTACTTTACCTGCCACGGGGCGAATCATTGCGAATGCCCGTGAAGAAAGCCTGAAGCGCGTACTTGCGCGCGGCTGCTGGACTCCCGTGGATTGGTTCAATGGCTGGAAGGGCGGCTGGAGCGTGGATGGCGACGATGCCGACGGCAGTCTCGCCATTCGTGACGAGAACAACGACGAGATCGGCCGCGTGTCATGGGAACTCACCGGCGCACACAATCGCGCAAACGCCTGCGCAGCACTGCTGGCGGCGCGTCACGTCGGGGTGTCGCTCACCGATGGTCTGGCGGCCCTGTCCGAGTTCAGGAATGTCAAGCGGCGCATGGAAGTACGCGGCGAAGCGGGCGGCGTGACCATCTATGACGATTTTGCCCACCATCCTACCGCCATTGCCACCACGCTCGAAGGGCTACGCCGCAAGGTCGGCCCTGCGGCCAGAATCATCGCGGTGCTGGAGCCACGCTCAAACACCATGAAACTGGGCACGATGAAAGACCAGCTTCCGCAGAGCCTTCGGCTGGCCGATCAGGTGTTTTGCTATTGCGCCAACCTCGGGTGGGATGCGCAAGCGGCTCTGGCACCTCTGGGCGCGCATCAGTCCTGTTTTGATGATCTTGCCGCACTGGTTGCTGCCGTGGCCGCCGAGGCTCGCCC
>JAITWP010000230.1 GCA_031285365.1 Azoarcus sp. | reverse complement strand
TTTTGCTTCTTCATCATACATAGGGGCAGCGAAGGTCATGAACGCCTTCTACGAACTTGCCCGTGTATAGCACCCTCGAACCCCACAGGAGACACCATGAAACCCAACGTTGGCTGTATCGACCGCATTCTCCGCGTCACCCTTGGCCTGGCGCTCATCGCCCTGGCTGCCACCGGCACCGTAGGCTGGTGGGGATGGCTTGGAGCCATCCCGCTCGTCACCGGACTGATCCGCTTTTGTCCCGTTTATCCGTTGCTGGGCTTCAAAACCTGCTCGACGGGTAGTTGCGAACAGAAGAAGTAAAAATCCACTGTCGGGGGCGACAAGCTCCCGGCAACAGGAACAAAGAAGGAAGAAAGGAGTCAGGAATCTCCATAAGGGCCAGACCACGGTTCATTCGTTCAAGAATCAACCGTGGTCTGGCCCCCTTTCTTTTTTTGCTTCACCCCAACGGAATACGAAAACATGAAACACGATAACAACCCCGGCGCACGAGACAACGCGCTTCTTCATCAATCACTCAATCGACGCCGGTTTCTGATGCTCGGCGCGGCCGGCGCTGCGGGCATCGTGCTCAAGCCGGGCACTGCCAGCGCGGAGAACAAGGTCAAGACCACCGCCCGCATCGTCATCGCGGGTGCGGGAGCCGCGGGCCTGACGGCGGCGTCGCGCCTGTCGCAAGAGCTGGATGGCGCGAAGATCACGCTGATCGATGCGCGCAGGGAACACTTCTACCAACCCGGCTTCACACTGGTGGGATCGGGCATCAAGCCGGCAGACTACGCGATTTCCACCACCGCTCAATACGTGCCTGAAGGCGTTGAACTGGTGCAGGAGCACATCGTCGAATTCGACCCCGAAGGCAATAAGGTCGTCACGGAAAGCGGAAAGGCCCATGTTTACGATTTTCTCATCGTCGCCACGGGCATGAAACTGGAGTATGGCCTGATCGAAGGCCTGCCCGAGGATCTGATCGGCCAGAACGGCATCGGCAGCATTTACCACAGTCCGGCCAAGGCCGAGGCCACATGGCAGGCCATGTCGGCTTTCGCGGACAAGGGCGGCAGGGGCGTTTTCCTGCGCCCGAACACCGAGATGAAATGCGCAGGGGCGCCGCTGAAGTACACCTTCATCACGGACGATTACCTGAGCCGACGCGGCCAGCGCGGAAAGGCCGAGGTCGTCTACAACTCGAACAACAAGGTTTTGTTCAGCGTACCCATCGTCTCGGAAAAGGTTCGCATGCTGTTCCAGGAGCGAAATATCCAGGTGAACTACGAGCGCGTGCTCAAGGCCATTGATCCGGGCAAGCGCATCGCCACGTTCAGCACCCCGACGGGAACCGAGGAGCAAGGCTATGACTTCATCCACGTCATTCCCCCCATGCGCGCGCCCGAGGCCATTCGCAACAGCCCGTTGCCGTGGCAGACCGGCCCCTGGGTTGACGAGGGCTGGATGGAGGTCGACAAGGGAACGCTGCGCCACGAGCGTTACCGCAACGTCTTCGGCGTGGGCGACATCGCAGGCGTGCCCAAGGGCAAGACTGCGGCCAGCGTGAAGTGGCAAGTGCCTGTGGCCGTCGATCATCTGGTTGCCGAAATCGCGGGCAAGACCTCTGATTCGCTCTATACGGGCTACACCTCATGCCCGCTGATCACACGACTGGGTCAGGCCATGCTCGTGGAATTCGACTACCAGAACAACCTGGTGCCCTCCTTTCCCGGCGTGATCGCGCCGCTGGAAGAACTGTGGATCAGTTGGGTCATGAAGACGATGGCGCTCAGGCCCACCTACACCAGCATGTTGCGCGGTCGCGCATAAGGAGACACTGTCATGAAAGAACTCGATCCATTCATCCTGCTGGTTGTTTTTCAGGAAATGCTGGGCCCCCTGCTATGGCTGCTGCTGGCCGTTGTCGTCCTGGGTCTGCTGGCCTTTGCTGCACTGCTGGTGCGTGAGAAGAAACTCGTCTCGTATCGCCTGGTGCGCTCGGAGGTGCTAGGTATCGTCGGGGGAGTATTGGCGCTGGTACTGATGGCCCAGGTGTCATCCTCCGGTTTCACCGATGCCGGCGGCCCGGTCGACTGGTTTCTGATTGCCCTGGTGTTCGGAATCGGCCTGGCCGGATCCACCATCCTGTTCTATACCATGGCGGGCTGGTGGTCTGTCTGGCGGCAATCGTCCACGGCCGCGAACGTTCAATAGCCAGCAATCCCGTTCCAACCCACGCAAGGAGAATTCGCCGCAATAGCGGCCACCCGCCGGTGTTTCGCCTCAAACGTCAGATCTGGCGGGTTTTTCCATATATTTACCCAACGATAATCAGTAAAATCCTGCTGCCTTGACCAGACATTGTCTTTTTCCTGCGGCATGATTTCCATTTATCAGTTGAAACCTGCCTTTCAAGGGTTCTTGCGCCCGCTGGTGCGCCGTCTCGCGGCGGTCGGCGTAACGGCCAACGCGGTGACGATCCTGGCAATGATCGTCTCACTGCTCATTGGAGGATGGCTCTTCGTCGTTGGGCGCGATGCCCCCGTCTGGTATCTGCTCGTGCCGCTCTGGATGCTCCTGCGCATGGCCCTGAATGCCGTCGATGGGATGCTCGCACGCGAGTTCGGCCAAAAAACACCGCTCGGCGCCTACCTCAACGAGTTGTCGGACGTCGTCTCGGATGCCGCGCTCTACCTGCCCTTCGTGTGGGTTGTTCCGTTTGGCTGGCAGGTCGTGTGCCTCGTGATCGGGCTCGCCGTGGTCTCGGAAATGGCGGGCGCACTCGGGCCGATGATCGGCGCGCCACGCCAGTACAATGGCCCGATGGGCAAGAGCGACCGGGCTTTCCTGTTCGGCGCCCTGGGTCTCTGGGCGGGGCTGGCCGACGGTAGATTGCCGGACTGGATTTTCTGGATCATGGCCGTCGTTGTACCGCTTTGCATCCTCCTCAATATTTTCAATCGTATCCGTAGCGGCCTGGCCGCCATTTCACCGAGGAAAGACCCATGACTCGCATTGCGGAAAGCCTCACGTTCGTCTCACACGACGGTGTTTCTCTCTTCTACCGCCGCTGGCCTGCCATCACGAAGAAGCGGCGCGGCGCAATTCTGCTTTTTCATCGCGGCCATGAACATGGCGGGCGCATGGCGCATCTGGTCGATGAACTGGATCTGCCCGACTTCGATTTTTATGCGTGGGACGCGCGCGGCCACGGCCTGTCGCCCGGTATGCGGGGTGATGCGCCCAGCATTGGGCATTTGGTGCGCGACATCCAGTCGTTCGTCGATCATCTCTGCAACAGCTTCGATCTCCAGGAATCCGACATTGCCGTCGTCGCGCAAAGCGTCGGAGCCGTGTTGGCGAGCGCCTGGGCGCATGACTACGCGCCGCGCATCCGCTGTCAGGTTCTTGCCTCGCCTGCCTTCAAGGTGAAGCTCTACGTGCCTTTCGCGGTTCCGGGCCTGCGGCTGTTGCACTCCCTTCGCGGCAATTTCTTCGTCAACAGTTACGTCAAATCGAGGTTCCTGACGCGCGATCCGGAACGCCAGAAATCCTTCGATGCCGATCCCCTCATCAGCCGCGCAATTTCGGTCAACATCCTGATCGGCCTGTTCGACACCGCCAAACGGGTCGTGTCGGATGCCGATGCGATCACCCTTCCAACCCAACTGCTGATTTCCAGCGATGACTGGGTGGTGCACCACTGGCCGCAGCATGCGTTTTTCGCGCGCCTGGGCACGACGGAAAAGGAAAAACATGTACTGCCGGGTTTCTACCATGACACCCTCGGCGAAAAGTATCGAGCCGATGCAGTAGGCAAGGCGCGTGATTTCATCCTGCGCCAGTTCGACGCGCCGCTCAACCGACCCAACCTGCGCGATGAGCACAGGCACGGTCACACGTTCGAGGAAACCAAGAACCTGTCCGTGCCGTTTCCGCCTCTCTCGGCCAGAGGGCTTTTCTGGAGCACCTACAGGTTCCTGTTGAAACTCGCGGGATGTCTTTCCGATGGCGTCAGGCTCGGACACGACACCGGGTTCGATTCCGGCAGTTCGCTCGACTACGTCTACCGCAATGCGCCTTCCGGCAAAGGAGCAATCGGGCGAAGCATCGACCGGTTTTATCTCAATGCCATCGGTTGGCGCGGCATTCGCCTGCGCAAGTACCATCTCGAAGAAACCCTGAAGAAGGTCATGAACGACCTGGAACAGGAAAAACGTCCCGCGCGCATCCTGGACATTGCCGCCGGGCACGGGCGTTACGTTCTCGACGCGCTGCAATACGGCATGCGGCCGGAATCCATCCTGCTGCGCGATTTCAGCGAGTTGAACGTCGAAAAGGGCAGCGCCCTGATCGCGGAACGCCATCTGCAAAACATTGCCCGCTTCGAGAAAGGGGACGCCTTTGATCGTGAAGGTCTCGCGGCAATCACCCCGAAGCCCACGGTAGGCATCGTCTCCGGCCTGTATGAGCTCTTTGGCGACAACGACAGGGTTGCGACTTCCCTGGCCGGTCTGCACGACGCTATCGAGAAGGACGGCTACCTGATCTATACCGGCCAGCCCTGGCATCCGCAGCTTGAAATGATCGCCCGCGCGCTCACGAG
>JAITWP010000196.1 GCA_031285365.1 Azoarcus sp. | reverse complement strand
GTCTTCCATCAATTCGACGGTGCGCGGATGCCATTCGCCGGTTTCCTTGTGAAGAAAGAAAGGAATCGGCACGCCCCAGGTGCGCTGGCGCGAGATGCACCAGTCCGGGCGGTCAGCGATCATCGCGTGCAGGCGGGCCTGTCCCCAGGCGGGGAAGAAGCGGGTTTTCTCCACGCCCTCGAGCGCCCGCGTCCGCAGGGTGGAGCCGTCCTCCACGCGGCGATCCATGCCCACAAACCATTGGGTGGTGGCGCGATAGACGAGCGGAGTCTTGTGCCGCCAGCAGTGCATGTAGCTATGAACAATTTTTTCAAACGAGAGCAGCGCGCCCACTTCCCTGATTTTTTCGACGATGACAGGATTGGCTTTCCAGATGTCCATGCCGCCGAAAAACGGCAGATCGGCGGCAAAATGACCGTCGCCCTGGACGATGGAAAGAATCTCATCGCTGCCGCGCCCATAGGCGAGCCACGAATTGAAGTCATCCACGCCGTGCGCAGGGGCCGAATGCACGATGCCCGTTCCGGTGTCGACTCCCACGTAATTGGCGAGGAACACCGGCGAGGGGCGATCAAAGAACGGGTGACGGAATTCGATTTTGTCGAGCGCCGCGCCTTTGGCGGTTGCGATGACCGTGCCGTCGAGCTTGTAGCGCGCAAGCGCCGCCTCAGTCAGTTCTTGCGCCAGCACGAGCAGCCGTTCGCCCACGTCCACCAAAACGTAATCGAGTTCGGGATGGACGTTGAGCGCCTGATTGGCGGGAATCGTCCAGGGCGTCGTCGTCCAGATGACGGCAGCGGTGGGTTTTCCTAGGCCCGGCAGGCCGAACGCCTTTGCCAATCGGTCGGCGTGATCCTCACTTACCGGAAAGGCTACGTCGATGGAGGGCGAGGATTTGTCGGCGTATTCCACTTCGGCCTCGGCCAGGGCGGAGCCGCAGTCGAAACACCAGTTCACCGGCTTCAATCCCTTGAATACGTAGCCGCGCCTCACCATCTCGGCGAGCGCGCGAATTTCCCCCGCCTCGTTGGCGAAGTCCATCGTCAGATAAGGGTTGTCCCAGTCGCCGAGCACGCCAAGGCGGATGAAATCGGCCTTCTGGTTTTCCAACTGCTCGGCGGCGTAGGCGCGGCACAACTCGCGCACCTTGCCGGGAGGCAACTGCTTGCCGTGGGTGGTTTCGATCTTGTGCTCGATAGGCAGTCCGTGGCAATCCCAGCCCGGCACGTAGGGCGCGTCGAACCCGGCCAGTGTTTTGGCGCGAACGATGATGTCCTTCAGGATTTTGTTCAGCGCGTGTCCGAGGTGCAGACTGCCGTTGGCGTAGGGCGGGCCGTCATGCAGGATGAAGCGGGGACGACCGACGCTTTTCGCGCGGATTTTATGGTAGAGCGGCTGCCATCCGGCAATCCAGCCCGGCTCGCGTTTGGGCAGGTCGCCGCGCATTGGAAACGGCGTATCGGGCAGGTTGAGGGTTTTTCGGTAGTCGGTGGTCATGAGAATCTGATCCTGAATTTTTCAGCCGCCTGTGGCATTCGGATGTTGGGAAAACCAGTCGCGCGCCGCCTGCGTGTCTCGTCCGATCTGCGCCTTGAGCGCGTCGAGCGACGGGAAGCGGGATTCATCGCGCAGTTTATGAAAAAAATGCACCCGCAGATGCGCGCCGTAGCATTCGTCCGACCAGTCGAGCAAATGAACTTCCAGTCGGGGCTGCAAGGTATTGACCACGGTGGGACGAGTGCCGACATTGGCTACGCCCTGGACGCACGCTTCGGCCAGACCTTCCACCCCCACCGCGAACACGCCGGAGAGGGCAGGGCGTCGATGCTTGAGTACAAAGTTCAGTGTCGGAAAACCGATTTGTCGCCCGAGCCGGTTGCCGTGCATGACCTGTCCGGCGATGCTGTAAGGCCGTCCGAGCAGGCGCGCCGCGTGATCGAGATCGCCCGCCTCCAGCGCCTTGCGCAGAGCGGAGCTCGACGCCCGTTCATCGCCGACGGACAGGGTCGGCATGGCTTCCACCCCGAAACCATGGGTGCGCCCTGCCGCTTGCAGCATGGCGAAATCTCCGCTGCGGCGTTCGCCGAAACGGAAGTCATCGCCGATGAGCAGGTGTTTCACTTTCAGACCCTGCACCAGCACGGACTGGATGAACGCTTCCGCGCTCAGGCGGGAGAAATGGGCGTCGAACCGTTGTATATGCGTGTGATCGACGTCGTTGTCACCGAGCAGCAGTAGCTTTTCGCGTAGCGATGTCAGCCGTGTGGGCGCGTCGAGCGGAGAAAAATACTCACGCGGATGTGGCTCGAAGGTCAGTACCGACGCAGGCAGCCCTTGTCCGCTCGCCCTGTCGGCAAGTAGGCTCAACAGCGCCTGATGTCCGAGGTGCAGGCCATCGAAATTGCCGATGGTCAGTACGCAGGGCTGTCCGGCAGGGGCGTGAAAACCGCGAAAGAACCGCATGATTGCTCGAAAAAAACGCCGATTATAGCGGCAACGGAATCAACCTCTTGCATTCCCTGTCTTCGGGCATACACTACGCGCTTTTCAGCACTGCCCCGGAGCATACCGCATGACCATCAAATCTGACCGCTGGATTCGCCGCATGGCCGAACAGCACGGCATGATCGAGCCGTTCGAGCCTTATCTGGTGCGGGAGGTCGATGGGCGCAAGATCGTCTCCTACGGCACGTCGAGCTACGGCTACGACATCCGCTGTGCCCCGGAATTCAAGGTTTTCACCAACATCAATTCCACGGTCGTCGACCCCAAGGCGTTCGATCCCAAGTCCTTCGTCGAGGTCGATGCCCCGGTCTGCATCATCCCGCCCAACTCCTTCGCGCTGGCGCGCACGGT
>JAITWP010000183.1 GCA_031285365.1 Azoarcus sp. | reverse complement strand
TGTCAGTTGTTCCAGCGCCAGCCGGGGCAACATTTCACCAAAAAACACCACCTCGGGACGCACCGCGTGCGATTACAGACGCGAAGTAGAAGATTACGCGGATCTCGTGATACCTCCGGTGTGCCCCGAGTGTGGACGGCGGGTGCGTCCCGAGGTGGTGTTTTTTGGTGAAATGTTGCCCCGGCTGGCGCTGGAACAACTGACAAGGGTCATGGATGAAGGACCGGATATCGTGCTCTCCATCGGCACGACCAGCGTTTTTCCCTATATCGCCCATCCGGTATGGTGGGCGCGCCAGAACGGTGTGGCTGCTGTGGAAATCAACCCCGGCGAGACCGAAGTGAGCACGCTCGTTTCCCATCGTCTGAAGATGGGCGCGGCGCTGGCATTAACAGCGCTTTGGGAACGTTTGCACCGATAGGCGGGTGGATAAAGCGTTTTTTGTGTTGATGAGAATCATCGTCGACAACAGCGTTCCTCGTTTCTTTCTTGACAGTACCGCTTTTTCGCTTGTAGCCTTGATTCCCGGATCAAGGGTGTCTCCTCGGTATGAAGGAGGTTTGTTGTTAGTGTCATTTTATTATTTGAGGTGATTTCATGATGGGCTCGATTGTAATAGGTGCTTTGGTTGGAATAGTGATTGGAGTTTATATTCTGATGAAGCATAAAGGAGGCAGGTTTACTAAACTCGTAAGCTTCTCTGGTGATTTTGATAAAATGAGCACTCTTATCAATGATTTTTTGGTTGCGAATAGCTTCCATATTCAGAGTTATGGTAGTGAAACCGTGTACTGCCAAGGTAGCCGAATGCTGGTGGGGAGAAAGTTTTTCAAATTTTCAAAAGCACCGGAAGGAATTTTGATTGAGGCTTTTGTAAATATACTAGGGAACAACGAAAGCGGAATTGACGGCTTCGTTGGAGTGGTTGCAAAACAGCAACTAAAGAGCACAGTCGATAAAGTAATCGCCATGATCGAAGCCGATAAAGCATGATTATTTTCCATTGCCCGGAAATGTATCAAATGCAACCCTCGAAATGAATGGTGAGGCGGATCAAAATGGATGCTGCGCTGTCGGCACTTTGGGAACGTTTGCACCGATGAAAACAAGCGACCATGTATGAATTTCTCGTTTCGACGGGAGTGGTTGCCCTAGCCGAAATCGGTGACAAGACGCAATTACTGGCGCTCGTGCTGGCGGCGCGTTTCAGGAAAGCCTGGCCCATTGTGCTGGGCATCCTGTGCGCTACCCTGGTGAATCATGGTCTGGCGGGAGCCGTGGGTACGCTGGCGGCCTGGTTTATCGACGCCGGAATTCTGCGTTGGGTGCTGGGACTGTCGTTCCTTGCGATGGCGGTGTGGGTGCTCGTGCCGGATCGTCTCGATGGAGAGGAGGCGAGCGCGGTGACACGTCATGGCGTGTTCGTCACGACCTTCATTCTTTTTTTCTTTGCCGAGATGGGCGACAAAACCCAGATCGCCACCGTGGCGCTGGCGGCGCAATACAGTGCGCCGTTTCTGGTGGTGGCAGGCACGACCCTGGGCATGCTTATTGCCGACGTTCCGGCAGTGTTCGTAGGGGAGCGTCTGGGCGAAAAACTGCCCGTAAAGGCGATTCGCTTCGTGGCGGCGGGGCTTTTTGCTGCGCTCGGGGTGGCGGCGCTTCTCGTCGTTCGTTGACAGCGCCGTTTTCTGGCCTATAATTCCGCCTCTTTAGCAGGCGCGTAGCTCAGTTGGTTAGAGCACCACCTTGACATGGTGGGGGTCGTTGGTTCGAGTCCAATCGCGCCTACCAATTTCATGCCGAACATCTCCCTCCCCGACGGTTCCATCCGAAGCTTCGATCAGCCGGTCACGGTGGGCTTTGTTGCGTCCTCGATTGGCGCGGGACTCGCCAAGGCGGCGCTGGCAGGGAAAGTGGACGGGCGGCTGGTGGATCTGTCCCACCGCATCGAGTCGGACGCCCTGCTCGAGATCATCACCGACAAGAACACGGAAGGGGTCGATATTCTTCGGCACTCCTGCGCACACCTGCTGGCGCAGGCGGCAAAAGAACTGTTTCCGGATGCGCAGGTCACGATTGGGCCGGTGATCGAAAACGGCTTCTATTACGATTTTTCCTACAAGCGCCCATTCACGCCGGAAGATTTATCGGCCATCGAGGCGCGCATGGGCGAGATCGCCCGCCGCGAACTGCCCGTGACGCGGGAAGTGTGGTCGCGTGAGAAGGCGATTGAATTCTTCAAGGGCATTGGCGAGCACTACAAGGCCGAAATCATTGCCGCGATTCCGGAAGGCGAAGATGTGTCGCTCTACCGGCAGGGCGATTTCGTCGATCTGTGCCGGGGCCCGCATGTGCCTTCGACCGGCAAACTCAAGGTGTTCAAGCTTACCCGGCTCGCCGGAGCCTACTGGCGCGGCGATTCGGCCAACGAAATGCTCCAGCGCGTCTACGGCACGGCATGGGCGAAGAAGGAAGACCTCGACGCCTGGTTGCACATGATCGAAGAGGCCGAAAAGCGTGATCACCGTAAACTTGGTCGCCTGCTCGATCTTTTCCATCTCCAGGAAGAAGCGCCGGGGATGGTGTTCTGGCATGCCAAGGGCTGGACGCTGTGGCAGCAGGTCGAACAGTACCTGCGGCGCACGCTCCAGCGTCACGGCTACGAGGAAGTGAAGACTCCGCTGATCGTCGACCGTTCGCTGTGGGAGCGCTCCGGCCATTGGGACATGTACTCGGATCTGATGTTTACGACGCAGTCCGAGAAACGGGACTACGCGGTCAAACCGATGAACTGTCCCTGCCACATCCAGATTTTCAATCAGGGTCTCAAGAGCTACCGCGATTTGCCGCTCCGGATGGCCGAGTTCGGCTGCTGTCACCGCAACGAGCCCTCGGGCGCACTCCACGGCATCATGCGGGTGCGCAATTTCGTCCAGGACGACGCGCACATCTTTTGCACCGAAGAACAGGTGCAGTCGGAAGCCGCAGAGTTCATCCGTCTGTTGCAGAAGGTTTACCGCGATTTCGGCTTCAATGACGTGCTGGTCAAGCTCTCGACGCGCCCCGACAAACGGGTGGGGTCCGACGAGCAGTGGGATACCGCCGAGGCGGCGCTGGCTGCTTCGCTCGACGCCCAGGGGTTGGCTTACGAATTACAGGCGGGGGAGGGTGCGTTCTACGGGCCGAAAATCGAATTTTCGCTCAAGGACAGCCTGGGGCGGGTGTGGCAATGCGGAACCCTGCAACTGGATTTCAACCTGCCGGGGCGGTTGGGCGCGGAGTTCGTTGCCGAGGACAATTCGCGCAAAACGCCAATCATGCTCCATCGTGCGGTTCTGGGGTCGCTGGAACGCTTCATCGGCATCCTGATCGAACACCACGCGGGTGCAATGCCGCTGTGGCTTGCGCCGGTGCAGGCGGTGGTGATGAATATTTCGGAAGGGCAGGCCGATTACGCTACGGATGTCACGCAAAGGCTACAGGATGCGGGGTTCCGTGTCGAAGTTGATTTGCGCAACGAAAAAATCAACTATAAAATCCGCGGGCACAGTGTGCACAAGCTGCCGTACCAGATCGTCACCGGCGAAAAGGAAAAAGCGACGGCAACGGTGGCGGTGCGCGTCCGAGGTGGCCAGGATCTTGGCCAAATGTCCCTCGATTCGTTGATCGAACGCTGGCTTCGCGAATTGGAAGCGAAAGCGGCGTCGGTCTGATATTGTTTTTTGTGGAGAACTGAACCATCGCTCAGGAAAAAAAGCAGCGCGTGAATGGAGAGATTAGCGCGCCGGAGGTTCGCCTGGTTGGCGAAGACGGGGAACCGATCGGGATCATGTCCCTGCGTTCGGCGCTTGAGGCAGCCGATGAGGCGGGTCTGGATCTGGTCGAAATTGCGCCGATGGCGCAGCCGCCCGTGTGCAAGGTGATGGATTTCGGCAAGTTCCGCTACCAGGAACAGAAGAAAGCCCACGAAGCACGATCAAAGCAAAAGCAGGTGCAGGTCAAGGAAATCAAGCTGCGACCGGGCACCGATGAAAATGATTATCAGATCAAACTGCGTAACCTGCGCCGTTTCCTGGAAGAAGGAGACAAGTGCAAGGTGACGTTACGTTTCCGGGGGCGCGAGATGGCGCACCAGGAGTTTGGTCTGAGACAGCTTGAACGGATCAAGGCCGACCTGGAAGAAATTGCCCAGGTCGAGCAGATGCCCAAGATGGAAGGGCGTCTGATGG
>JAITWP010000150.1 GCA_031285365.1 Azoarcus sp. | reverse complement strand
GCGGATTGGGCGCCTGATCCGAACGCTACGCGCCTCAAGGCTCGGGCGAGGCATATTCATCCTGCTGTTGCTGCCCTCCAGCGATGAAGAACACATTGCGGCCATCGAAGCCGGGGTAGATGATTTTTTTATCAAATCTGCCGGGGCGAAAGTGTTGCGGATTCGGTTGGACGCGGCTCGGCGGGTCGTGCTGTTGCAGCAGGAATTGGAGCGCGAGCGCGAGGATTTGCGCCACTTCGCCGCCGAACTGGCCATTACCAACCGTTCCTTGCAGGAAGCTGCGCTTACCGATGCGCTGACGGGTTTGCCCAATCGCCGCTATGCGCTTGAACGCATACAGCAGGAATGGGCAGCGTCACATCGCAGCTTGCGTTCTCTGGCGTGCATGGTCATTGACCTCGATGGCTTCAAGCAGATCAACGACATCTATGGGCATGATGTTGGAGACATTGCGTTGCGACTGGCTTCCGAAGCCCTGCGCCGGGTATTGCGTGGTCAGGATGTGATCTGCCGTACGGGTGGCGATGAATTTCTGGTGCTCTGCCCGGAAACTTCGCGGGAAGAAGTGCTGGCCTGCGGGGAGCGGTTACGCAGGGAAATCGATCGCCTGACAGTCAACAACGAGGACGAGGTATTGCGTCTGTCGGTCAGCGTTGGTGTGGCAGTGCGGGATGAATCCATGACCAGCGCCAGCGACATGATCAAAAAGGCCGACCGTGCCCTTTTCAGGGCGAAGCGGCTGGGGCGTAACCGGGTCATGTCGGAGATTGATACGGAGAATGAGAATGGCTCCAGCACTTCGAGTGAATGACGCTGGCGTTTTGTGCCGTATTTTGCAATGAAATGTGGGAAATTGACGCTGGCGGTAACAACGGCCATGAAGCGTGAATTATTCATCTTGCGAGTGCTGAGTACCTACTCTAATTTGGCTTCGTCAGTTTCTTGAATACGTTTCAAACGTATCGGGAAGTTTCCGATAGGGAGTCGGAGTGACTCAAAAGCGAGAGATTTTCAATGAACCATCCAAACTTTCAGGTTGAAATCCGGGAATTGAATATTGCGTACCTGATGCTTGCGCAGAAAATGCTGCGCTGTGATCGGGAAACGGCCATGTTCAGGTTGGGAATCAGTAAGGCATTGGCGGATTTCATCGAAAATCTGTCGGCGGCCAGGTTGGTCAAAATGGCCGACAGCCCTGTATTGATTCCACGCTTCCGTTTCGATGACGACAGAATGGCTCGCCTGATGGCCGGAGAGGGTCGGGACGAGACGGCTTCCACGTTGCACGCGGCCATCATCGCGGCCAACCGTTCGACTGTAGAGGTCTCGTGACCTTGCTCCTGGAGAGAGAGCAAATGAAAAACAAACGAATCATCGACGAAGCGGAAGATATTCATCGTGCCGCTGAAATGGTCAGGCTTGGTGCGCGCATGCAGATGCTCGAAGCCGAGACCCGGCTGAGTCGTGAAAAGCTGCTCAGAATCTACAAGGAAGTACGCGGCGTTTCTCCTCCGAAAGGCATGTTGCCGTTTTCGACCGACTGGTTCATGACCTGGCAGCCCAATGTCCATTCTTCGCTTTTCATGGGGTATTACCGCTATTTCGGGCATTGCGAGGGATTAAGCGGACTGGATGCGATCATCAAGGCGTATCACCTCTATCTCGATCAGATCGAGGTCGGAAGGGTAGAACCGGTATTGAGCCTGACCCGGGCCTGGACGCTGGTTCGTTTTTTCGATGCCGATCTTCTGCAACTGTCCGAATGCCGTGATTGTGGCGGAAGTTTCGTCGCGCATGCCCATGACCCGAAGCGCGGCTACGTGTGCGGACTGTGCAATATGCCGTCACGCGCGGGCAAGACCCGGCAGGCCGCCGTGCGTAAAACGCGCGAGCTGGAGATGGCGGAGCTCTGACTCTGACTCATGCCTCCCTCTTGAGGGAGGTGGCACGCGCGAAGCGCGTGACGGAGGGAGTTGCAGCGATTCGGCTTCCATGTTGTTTGTTTGACCTGTTGCACGTATTCAGGCGTTGCTACTCCCACCGTCACCCGCCTTCGGCGGGCGACACCTCCCTCAAGAGGGAGGCGGTAGGGTCTGCGCGCTTTGCGCGATGGGTCACCCGCTTCGCACACCTTTTTATATTCCAGCTTCAAGTTTTCACGGCGAGGCTGTTGGAACTCATGCATTGTATGAACTCGTCTGCTGTTCTGGAGTAACCCGTGTTACTGCTCATAGGTTACGTCGTCATCCTTGTCTCTGCGCTGGGATCGTTTGCGGTTCATGGCAGCCTCATTGCGCTATGGGTTCCAGCCGAATACGTGGCCATCTTCGGGCTGTTCGTCGGCGGCTTTATCGCCAGCAACGGTACCAAGGTGTTGAAGTCTTCGATCAAGTCGCTGGGACTGATATTCAAAGGCTCGAAGTTCAATCGAGCCTTCTATGTCGATCTTCTTTCACTGCTCTACGAAATACTCGCCAAGGTACGCAAGGAAGGTTTGATGTCGATAGAAAACGATGTCGAGACACCGGATTCCAGTCCCATCTTTGCCAAATACCCAAATGTCGCTTCCGATCATCATGGCATCGAGTTCATGTGCGACTACCTGCGCATGATGGTGGGCGGAAACCTCAATGCGTTCGAGATCGAAAACCTGATGGACATGGAAATCGAAACCCATCATCAGGAGGCGCATCAGGCCCCGCACGCGATCGACGAAATCGGGCAGGCGATGCCGGCCTACGGGATCGTGGTCTGCGTGATGGGAGTGGTCAGCACGATGGGCGCGGTGGGAGAACCGCCCGCAGTGCTGGGCAAGATGATTGCCGGAGCGCTGGTAGGAACTTTCCTGGGTATCCTTCTTTCATATGGGTTCATTTGCCCGATAGCAAGCCAGATCAGGCAGAAGATCGAGGAAAGCAGCAAGATTTTCCAGGTGATAAAAGTGGTGTTGCTGGCAAGCATGAATGGCTACGCCCCCCAGATCGCGGTGGAATTCGGCCGCAAGGTGCTGTATGCCAACGACCGGCCTACTTTCCTGGAACTCGAACAAGAACTCAAGAGCCGCAGAGGTTGAGGGGCCGTGAGCGATGAGTGATACCCAGCAGCCCATCATCGTCAAGCGCATCAAGAAAATTACTGCCGGCAGGCACGGCGGGGCATGGAAAATTGCCTATGCCGACTTCGTGACCGCAATGATGGCGTTTTTCCTGATGATGTGGCTGCTCGGTTCTACTGCCCAGGGGGATCTCAAGGGCATCGCCGATCATTTCAAAAGTCCGCTCAAGATGGCGATGCGAGGCGGGGAAGGGGTGGGCGACAGTTCGAGCATCGTGAAGGGCGGCGGCGAAGACTTGTCCCGCAAGGTGGGGCAGGTGCGGCGCGCTGATACGCCTACGAAGCGGGCGATCAACACCGATGCCTCACGCCAGAGGCAAAAGGGCGCGGCAGATTCCGAAGGGCTGGAACTGGAAAGGCAGCGCGAACGGCTTCGCCTGATCGACCTCAAAGGAAAAATCGAGGCACTCATCGAGGCCAATACCCAGTTACGCACGTTCAAGAACCAGATATTGATCGATATCATCTCGGAGGGGCTGCGCATCCAGATCGTCGATGAACTGAATCGGCCGATGTTCGATCTTTCCAGCGATAAATTGCACCCGTATAGCGGAGGGTTGCTGCGTGCCATTGGTCAGGCGCTCAATGAGGTTGATAACCGAATCAGCCTTTCAGGGCATACTGATTCGTCCCAGTACGCGGGTGGCGAACGGGGTTTTTCCAACTGGGAACTCTCATCGAACCGCGCCAATGCGGCGCGGCGTGAATTGGTTGCCGGTGGTTTGGGAGCATACAAGATGGTCCGCGTGGTGGGACTGTCCGATACCGTTCAACTGGATAACGACGATCCGTTGAACCCGATCAATCGGCGCATCAGCATCATCGTGCTCAACAAGGAATCCGAGGAAGCCATTCGCAGTGAACTGATCGGCCATGCGCCCGAGGCTTCGGTTCAATCGACTCCGGAAGCAGAGGAACTGCTTCGTGACATCGAGAGAGCGCTGCCCAATGACGCTCCCGCTCACCGGCCATAGATGAAAAGGTTTGTCATGACCTTTCCTCCGTCTTCCCGTGATACCCGTAACAGACCCGACTTGGAGGCACGTTCCGGTTTGGGAAAATTGCAGCCCAAACCGCTTGAACAGTCGGCAATGAAATTGATGGAGTCCATGAAAAAGAGCGTGAGCAGCCTGGACACGGTTCCAGTTGCGGGGCGCGAGTTCGAGTTCACAAAAGCCGATTTTGATCGCATCCGTGATCTGCTGTACAAGAACGCCGGGATAGCTCTGTCACCCTCCAAGCACGATATGGTCTATAGCCGATTGGCGCGGCGGTTGCGGTCATGCGGCGACCGAACCTTTGGGCAGTACCTGAAGCGGCTCGAACAGGATCGCAGTGAATGGGAAGCATTCATCAATTCGCTGACGACCAACCTGACTTCCTTTTTCCGCGAAGCGCACCATTTCGATATTCTTTCCGCCCAACTCAAGCAGGTGAAGGAAAAGCGCACCATCAGGATATGGTGCTGTGCCTCCTCGACGGGAGAAGAACCATATTCACTGGCGATGACGGCCTGCGATACTTTTTCCTCCCTGACGCCGCCGGTAGAAATCGTTGCCAGCGATATCGATACTTCCGTGCTCGCACAGGCCGAGAAGGCCGTCTACCGGCGCGACAGGCTGGATCGTGTGCCGCCTGCGCATCTGTCGCGATATTTCAGCCCTACTCCCGGTAGCGATGGCTCTTATACCGTGCGAGGCGAGCTGCGGCGGCTCATCAATTTTCGCCGTATCAACCTGTTGTCTCCGGCTTGGCCGGTGCAGGGGGCGTTTGACGCGATTTTTTGCCGTAACGTCATGATTTATTTCGACAGACCGACGCAATACGGTATTTTGAAACGCTTCGTCCCCCTATTACGGCTGGATGGTCGGGTCTACGCCGGACATTCCGAGAGCTTTTCGCATGCCGCCGATTTACTGCGCTCGATTGGACGCACGATGTACGTGCGTCCGGATTCACCATTACGCTGATTTTTTGGGAGATAGAATGTGCGGGGCTCGACAACAAGCCTGATGCCTGCCCGGCATGATGCTCCGGTAACGACAAATCTGCCGAGGGAGCGGATCGTCCCCTATTCGGGAACCATTATCTTCATCGGCGCTTCGACGGGCGGAACCGAAGCCATTCGTGAAGTCCTGACCCGGTTGCCTGCAGACGTTCCGCCGATTCTCATGACGCAACACATGCCGGAAATGTTTACCGGCTCGTTTGCGCGCCGTCTCGATCTGTTGAGCAAGATGAGCGTGAAAGAGGCGATCCATGGCGAGTCGATCAAACCTAGCGTGGTTTATCTGGCTCCCGGACATTCACATCTGCTGATAAAAAAAGCGCCAAACGGTGGCTATCAATGCGAATTGTCGCGATCAGACCCTGTCAACCATCACCGGCCTTCGGTCGATGTGCTGTTTCATTCTGCAGCGGAGCAGGTCGGGCGCGCAGCAATTGGCGTGATCCTTACCGGCATGGGCAAGGATGGCGCTGCCGGTATGCTGCGTATGATGCGGGCGGGAGCCTGGACGATAGGACAGGATCAGGCCACATGTGTCGTCTATGGCATGCCCCGTGAAGCGGTATTACTTGGCGCGGTGAAAGAGGTTGCCCCGATTGAAGAGGTTGCTGCGCGGGTATTGCAGCGATTGAGAGGCGGATTTCACAGTCATGCCGAGCACCCGCGCGTATGATCGGGAGGAGTGTATTCATGGGTGGTAATGTCATCATACTTTCCCATCCGCTGGGTGCATGAAGGCTTTTGTTCCTCATTTTTTAGAGCTGGTTATCCAGAGTCAGAAAAATGCAAACCCCTGCAACCGGTCACACTGACCAGGCATATGGCCGCTTTCGGCGGAGAATGCGAAATGTCCGATTTGCTGAAAAACATTGATGCTCGTACCAAGCTGGCCGGGACGAACAAACTCGAAATCCTGCTATTCACACTGGGCGAAGACCAGCGGAACGGACGGCGCGAAACTTTCGGAATCAACGTATTCAAGGTACGGGAAGTCATGCGCACGCCCGAAATTACCGCTGCACCCGAAATGCCCGACTCGGTCGAAGGCATGGTCAGCCTGCGTGGCGTGCTGGTTCCCGTGGTCGATCTGGGCAAGTACGCCGGGTTGGGGAAGGAGGCGGCGCGCGACATCATGATTGTCACCGAATACAACGGCCATACCCAGGGTTTTCTGGTCGAAGCGGTC
>JAITWP010000073.1 GCA_031285365.1 Azoarcus sp. | reverse complement strand
AGCCCGGTGCTTTTGCGTTCAGTGGCGGGACGGGGCAGCGAATAGAAGCGGTCGAAGATTTGCGGCAGCGCGTATTCGGGTGCACCTTCTCCGTGGTCGCGGACTTTCAGGACGAGTCTGTCGGAGGTTTTTTCCAGTGTGATGTCGATAGTGCCGTCTGCCGGAGAGAAGTCGATGGCGTTGTCGAGCAGGTTGCTGATGGCCTGTTGCAGCAGAAAAGCGTCACCGTGGCAGGAGGCGGTACTTTCGGCTTCGACATTCACGGAAAGGTTGCGCTTTTGCAGCGCGGCCCGATGCGCTTCGACAACCTGCCTGATGAGATCGGCCAGATCAAGCGCCTGATGGTCTTCCAGTTTTTGCAGTTGCTCGACTTTTGCCAGTTGCAGCATACGCTCGATGATCAGATAGAGGCGGTTACCCTGCTCCTGGATGAGTGTGGTGAAGCGTTGGCGTTCCGCTTCGGGCATGTCGCCTTCGAGCAGTTCGGAGGCCGAAACGATGGCGGTGAGCGGGCTTTTCATTTCGTGGGCGAGGTTCTGAACATATTTTTCCACGTACTGCTTGCCTTCCAGTCGCTCCCGCATCGCCGCGAGCGCGTGGGCGAGCTCGGAAAACTGGCTGCCGCCATCAGTTGGCGGGGATGCCTTGTGTCCGGCGCTGACATCGCGTGCGTAGCGGATGAGGCGGTTGATCGAGCGGATGAGCCAGGCTGAAAGCAGCACGCCGACCACGGTCGAGATCATCAGCATGACGAGCCCGCTGGAGCGAATGCGCCCGGTCATGCGTTCGATGTAGGGATTGAGCGTCATGCTGTGCTTGCCGAAGGAAAGTACGCCAATGCGCTCTCCTTGCCAGAGGATGGGCGCAGCGACATACATCCAGGAGGTTGTCGGATCTTCGCGGTCGTCCCGTGAGGTGCGTGCGCCATATTCTCCCCGCAGGGCGCGTGCAACGTCTTTCCACTGGGAGAAATCCTGTCCTTTGAACAGCCCCTCGGAGTCGAAGACGACGATGCCGTTGGCGTCTGTGACATAGATGCGAAAATCGACCGTCTCTTTTCGGATGTCGTATATCTGTGCGCCGGGGTTTTGATTTTTGACCGCCTGCAAGGCTCTGTTGAAATGTCCGTCGGCGATGTGACCGCCTGCCAGATCGGGGGCCGCCAGTTCCGCAAGCAGGTGGGCGGCGTCGACCTGTGTTTCTTCGCGCACCTGGCGTAGCCCTGGCCTGATTTCGCCGATGACGGTATCGAGCACGAACCAGACCGTCAGGCCGAGTACGAAGAAATAGCCAAGGAAAAATCGGACTGAGATGTTCAAGGGTCGATGCTGTAGCCGAGGCCGCGATGAGTGATGATGGGATCCTGCCCGGAAAGCGCCGCGCGCAGTTTGGCGCGCAGGGTTTTGATGTGGGTGTCGACGGTGCGCTCCTCGGTTTCTTCGGCGTCCGTCCAAACCTTGTCCATCAGCACGGCGCGGGAGTAGACGCGTCCGGGATGTTCGAGCAGGCAGATAAGCAGCAGGGTTTCGTAGCGGGTGAGGTTGAGCCATTGCCCCTTGCAGGCGATGCGCAAGCCTTCGCGGTCGACCTGGAACGTTGGGGCGGGTGCTGCGCCCTGCGGACTTTCCGGCTCGTGGTTTCGCGCGCGCCTCAGGATGGCGCGCACGCGGGAGACCAGTTCGCGGGGGCTGAAAGGCTTGGAGACGTAATCGTCCGCGCCCAGTTCCAGCCCGACGATGCGGTCGACTTCCTCGGCACGCGCGGTGAGGAAAAGAATCGGCACGTTTGAACTCCGGCGCACTTCGCGGCACACGTCGAAGCCGCTCATGTCCGGTAGCCCTACGTCGAGAATGATGAGTGCGTAGCCTGCGGCCCTTGCGAGCGCCTCACTGCCGAGCTGACAGCTATCGGCCTCGAAACCATTGGCTGACAGCGCATAGAGCAGCGTATCGGCAATGGCCTGTTCGTCATCGACTACGAGAATTTTCATGGGGCTTATGGTAGGGGTTTCCGCGGAAAAATGGGAAGTCCCTGCAACGCTTCACTTTCGCTTCACATGACCTCCATGCGGCCTTCTCGGGCTGTTCACATGCGCGTTCTACGCTTGCTGTCAGAGTGGGCGGAAAAATTCCTTTCCGGCACGTCCATCCGCAAATTGGAGGTTGATATGGAAACGCATTTTGAACATGTGCAAGGACAGGCATCGAGGCACAAAAAAATTGATGGTTTTCGCACCCATCCGGCGGGGAAGCTGGTTGGCGTGCTCTTTTTGGTTTTGTTCCTGATGGTTCCGTTGATGTTCATCGAGGAGCAGATTTCTTCCCGTCAAAGGTATCAGGGACAGGTGACGGCGGAGATCGCCAGTACTGCTGCATCGTCGCAGACCATAACCGGGCCGATTCTGGCGATTCATTATCGGACGAGAACGCCCGAGAAAACCTACCGCGACCCTCATTCGGGCAAAATGGTCACGCAACAGGCAGGCAGCGCCAGAGAGCATGTCGAATACATGCCCGCCAGAAAACTGGAAATCAATGGCGATACCAGGGTTGAGAGTCGTTATCGCGGCATTTACCAGGCGAGGCTGTTTCACCTCAATGCCACGGTCGAAGGCTCGTTCGAGGCACCTGCCGATTTGATAAAGATTCCGGATGGACATGAATTTGTCGATGCCAGTGGCTCGATCCTGTTTGGCGTTACTGACCTGCGCGGCCTTAGTTCCGATCCGGATGTGACCGTCGACGGAAGGTCGCTACGCTTCAAGACGCCAAACGACAAGCGTTTCGAGGAAGTGATGGCTGGCCGTCGGCTGGAGATCGACCTCGGTGTGTGGACGCCCGACACCGTGCGCACGGTTGCCTTCGCTTTCCCGTTGAAACTGACCGGCACTGAAGCGTTGTTCATCTCACCCACGGCGGAGAACAATATCATCAATCTGGTTTCCGACTGGAAGCATCCGAGTTTCGGAGGGCGTTTTCTGCCGCGTGAACGCGAAATCAATGAGAGTGGTTTCACCGCGAGTTGGGAAGTTTCGCAGCTCGCGCGCAACCTGGAAGATGCCCTCAAGCAGAAAGGGGAAGTTCTGAAGGTAGATTTCATCGATCCGGTAAACATTTACCTGCAAGCGGAACGGGCAGTGAAGTACGGCAGCCTCTTCATCGTGCTGACCTTTGCAGCGTTCTTTATCGGAGAGTTCCTGCGCCGCCGCCCGATGCACATCATGCAGTACGCACTGGTCGGGCTGTCGCTGGCCATCTTTTTCCTGCTCCTGATCGCGCTTTCCGAACATCTGTCATTCGGCCTGGCCTACCTCGCGGGCGCTGTCGCCTGTATCGGGTTGATCGTCAGCTACCTTGCCGGGGTGTTCGGTTCCCGGCGCATGGCTTCGGCCTTTGGCGCGGGCCTCGCTACCCTCTA
>JAITWP010000058.1 GCA_031285365.1 Azoarcus sp. | reverse complement strand
CGCACAAAGCCGACGTCAACGCCTTCGGCAACGCCCGCCTCTGGGACCGCCGCATCATGAACGAACCGCGCCCCAAGGACATGAACAAGGGCGGCTTCTCCCCACTCCTCTACGCCGCGCGCGAAGGCTGCACCGCTTGCATCCCCGTCCTCGCCAAAGCCGGCGCGGACCTGAACGGCGTGGACCCCGACCGCACCTCCGCACTCAACGTCGCGCTGATGAACCTCCACTTCGACACCGCCATGGCCCTCATCGACGCCGGCGCCGACGTCAACCAATGGGACATCTTCGGCCAGGCCCCGCTGTTCAACGCCATCGACATGAACACCATCCCCGTCGGCGGCCGCGCCGACCTGCCCTCGGAAGACAAGACCACCGCGTTGGAGGTGGCCAAGGTGCTGCTGGAGAAAGGCGCCAACCCCAACATGCAGCTGAAGGTACGGCCGCCGTATCGCAATGCGGTGTTTGATCGCGGGTCCGATGGTCCGCTGTCGGAAGGCGCTACGCCGCTGTTGCGTGCTGCACGTGCCGCCGACAACGCGGCGGTGCAATTGCTGCTGGATCATGGCGCGCTGGTAGACCTGCCTAACGCACGGGGCCATACCCCGCTTCTCGCCGTAGCCGGCATCGACTGGTCCGCCGAACCCACGCGCGGCCGTTACAAAACCGAAGAAGCCAGTATCGAAACCATCCGCCTACTGCTGGAACACGGCGCGAACATCAACGCGCTCACCGGCGATCCGGCGCGCCGCCCCAAACCTGCGGTCAACAACTCAGAACAGAAACCCGCCAACGCCCGCGGTCCAGTGGACCATCAAAATGCGCTGCATCCGGTTGCCAAGCTTGGTTGGACCAAAATTGCGCAGTTCCTGATCGACAATGGGATTGAGCAGCAGGTGGTTGATACGTCTGGCAAAACACCGTTTGATTTGGCGATGGGGCGGTATCAGTCTAATGCGCCGATTCAGCCGAACTTGGAGATGGCACAGTTGCTACAGACGAACTGCGCGGCAGTCGCAAACTGCGAGATTACAGACCCGCTGACGCCGGAGCAGATGGCTAAGCGATAAAGAACGAATCATCGTCTTCGTCGCCGCCCGAATAGTCCAGGCAGGCCTCTTTGCTCCAATTATTTAGAGCCTGCGGCCTTATCCAGGACCATATCCAAAATTGACAACGCACAAACCTTGTAAAGACAAAGCACCGCCAGCTACGCTTCCTCTCGTTCAAAATTTTCAAGGTCTCCTGCTAATAAATATTAGAGAGCTACCGACCTTCTTTATTAACTGTTATGCCTTACGGTAAATCAATGAACGACGACAGAACAAACACCGTCGACATATCTGGAATGCTTACTAATTCTCCAGTAATCGTGAACCAGAACCAGGATGGAATGCAGTCAATTGCCGATACGCATATCGAATATGCAATTGACGAATCAACAGTCCGTGTCTTTCCGCAGAAGCCCGCTGAGAAGATGAATGGAATATTCGTTGTTACGGTTGTAATAGCTAGCCTTAGCGTTTTCGCTGACATGCTTGGCGTTCTTTCATACATCGGAATTCAAAAGGGAATGGCGATACTCTTACTCGGCCCCATATGCCTACTTATGGCACTAATCACGAAAAAAGATCGTTGGCTCGTATCACTTCAAGCCGATGGGTCTGCTCAATTCAGCGATGGTCTCTGGTATGAGAAGCTGCCCGATGGAAATTTTATGTCTTACGTCAAGAGGGCAAAGTGCGTTTACCCAAAGTGCAATGGTTTGGTACGTATTGTGCCGGCACCGCCACGCGAAAGATACAACCATAGCTTGGTGGGCAAATGCTCTGTGGGCGGTATTCGTCATACCTACACGGTAGACTACAACGGTATTGGATATCCTCGTGAGTTTGATTGGCGGCCTCTTGAACAAGAGAAGAAAGCATAACATGAGGCGACAGGCTTTTTAGGTCGTAGTGGATCCGAGCTAAAGAATGCGCCCTATCAGACGGTTCGCAACGAGCCGGCTACGATCAATGGGCGTGACTATTCAGGTCACGCGCAAGATCAAATGCAGAATCGTGGGCTGATGCCATCTGTCATTGAAAACACAATCAGCACAGGTGGGACATTCCCGACAAGAGCTGGCATGATAGGACACTACGATCCAGTGAATAATGTACGTTTTATTGTGAACTCAGAGACAGGCCGTGTGGTAACAACAATTTTTGGAGCGCTGTGATGAGCGCGAATTTAGATCGTGCCAGGATTTTGCAAGGAAAGATCAGTGAAGTGCTCTTGAAGAATTGGGATCCCATTGGAGTGTGTAGCATTCCAGAAGCGCAAGATGAGTACGATTCCTACGTTTCTTCAGTCCACAAGCTGCTAATTTCCGGGAAGCCAGAGAGTGAAATATTTGACTACCTCTGGTGGGTAGAAACAGAGCATATGGGGTTAATTGGCGACAGGCAGAAAACGGCAGCCATTGCAAAAAAACTGTGGGAGATGGGAGTGTCAGCGAAAAATTAGGACACCCTGAGGTTAGGGGCAGAATGCAAATCACGAAACGCCGCGGGACTGCCGAGTCAGAACACGGGACGTTTCCTGAGTGAAGGTGTTATTCAGGATACGGCTGGAGTTAGGCTGAAATCCGCAGACCCGTTGCATGGCAACACTGGAGCCTTGCCCGAAGTCGTAGTCCAAAATCCAGCGCAGCAAATCAAGTTGCAGAATGTGCAGGGACTCAACCCGCAGTTTTGAGGAGGACACATGGACAATCCAGATTTTTTTCTTGCCTCGAGTGAAGGCTATCGGTTGGAAGAGCCGCGAAGCTGCAAGCGCATCAAGCGAGTGCGCTCTGACAACCGCGACGACTTGCTTTTAGTGAAAGTTGAGCCGCCGCTCATCGGACAACCTTATGGGCTTGGCGGTAGTGACATTGACACTTTGCTCTTTGCAACTCGGCACAAAGGCGACTCGCTCTTTCCTATAATGTTGTGGCGGGTTTTCTTTCACGTCGCTCGTTTGTGAATCGAGAATCCTGAATCACGAGAAAAAATCCACGAAAATTAATTTGAGTCAATTGCTTGGGCTGAACTCTACGCGACAGAAACGGCAGCGAGAGAGAAAGCAATGTGAACCACCGGCGATTCGCCTATCACGCGGGTCGCGGCACGCTCACGCAGCACAGCGACGCCAATGGCCTCAGCAGCAGTTTGGCGATATGGGCTCTCGAGCTGGAACAAGGCCCCAAGCAATCTTAGATGCATTGAAGAATCCAACAAAAATTGTGGAAGGCGTTGACTCGAAGGGGCGATCATTTCAAGTCTTTACGGGACAGAATGCCCGCGTGGTTGCGAATCCTGATACAGGCCAGGTCATTTCAGTGAATCCGTTGTCAAGAGTTGGCGCACAGCCATGAGTAGTAAATTTTGCGGCACTATCCGTTTGTCCGGACGAGAGGCTATGTATCTTATGAATGCAGAGTTTCTACCAGTTGATCTTATGCGGATCGTCAATTCTGCTAAAGGCGGCGAAGATAACGGGATAATAATTTCGGTAACGCCAGAGATTTCCGATAGCTTCAGGGAGTCCTTTACAGAGCGCTTAGCCGAGGTTGGTTTTGACGATGCTTACGAGCCAACGAGCGAAGGCAAGATTCTTGAAGAATTGATTGATATTTTCTATGTGGAATAATTCAGAGGCAGCAACAGGGGCAAGCGAAGCTGGGTATCATGTCCAACTGTCCACGACCCCTACCTCCTGGGCAGAAAGGCCCCAATTATTCCCATTACCATCTCGATGGTAGAGGCTCTCATTACAGTCCTAGAACAGGAGATAAGGACCCGGAGTTTGGACGATGAAAATAGAATTTAACGATTTCCCATGGCATGACGCGGAAGTTATTTCGATTTTTATTGATAGAAGAAACGCTGGAAGGCATGACACGATTAAACTGTTAATGCGATGGCCTGATGAAACCGAATCAGAAATAGCGTTCTCTGATTGTTATGCATTTAATGCGATGATGAATTTCGGCGTAGTTGCATCCGAGTCAGTGTTATCTGCGGTTGTTATTGCTGATCGAGATGATGTAGAGGAAGTTAAACGTCGGTGGCGTGGTGACCGGAAGAAGCGCCGTTTCGCACGCGGGTATTCGTGCTGCCCCATGAGAAGCGCGAGCCTTGGGCCAGGTCGGGTGGGGCGACGCTCTATTTCGTCATCGATGGCCCGGAGAGTGCACTCGATCAGGCCAAGACGACTGCAGGTGAATGGCGGAGCGATAAATCGCCCCCTTGGCTTGCTGCCGTGAAAGGGGTCATCGCGCTATCATTGCCGCGAATTGCAGCTCAAGGACTTCACATGATTTTCACCTCTCGCACCACGCGCCTTTTTTCACGCGCGATGCGCCCCGCCTTTTCGGTTCGCCTCTGTCACAACATGACGCTTTGCCTCGGCCTGGTGCTGCTGGCGCCGCTGGCGCGGGCGCAGGCCGAATGCGCGGCCAACTTCCACTCCGGGCCTTCCGTCATCGAGAACGTGAGGACCGTGGTCATGACCTCCGTCAGCCTGCAAGGCATGGGGCTCACGGATGCGGTCGCGGCGCTCAAGCAGAAAGGTCTTGGCGAGGGGTGGATATTGGAAATCGAAAACAATATCCATGACATCGGCGCCGTGACCGACGCGAAAACCAGCTACGACCTCTACCTGCTGGGCTTCGAGCAGAAGGTCGGGCCGACTTCCGCCGTACCGCTGCAACCCGCCATTCTGGTCGCGGAGAAAACCGGTTCGGCGATCCTGGCGGTGGAAGTCCCCAAGGGCACGCCGGAAGAACCGATCAAAAATTATTTTTGTACGTTTTTTGACACGGCGGGACTGACGGGCAGCGACAATGCCGCGAAGGCCGACGCCGAAGCCAATTTCACGACCGTCAACGAACTGATGGCCGTATTCCACGGCGACGCCAGCCAGCTCCAGCAGCGCGGCGATGCCTTGGTTGCCGAGGCTCGCGATGCCGCGAAGGCCGCGGGTGCGGCGGCGCGGGAGCAGCTTGCGGCTCCGCCCAGTGCCACCCCGAGCGATCCGGCGGACCGCGGCGCGCCGCCGCCCGTTGCCGATCGCCGCCGGGTGCTCACGCCCAAATCGACCTTCAATCTGGATGACATGGATCCGACCGCCTTGTTCGAAGGCAACTCCACCATCAGCGGCCTCACCTGCGGCAAGGTGCCGGTACCGGGAGGCTCACGGGCTCTACCCGTCACCAACGAAAAGATCACGCTGTTTCCCTACAGCCCCTATTTGAAGGAGGCCCTGGATCTCATCAACGACAATCTCGACTGGGACGACACGAGAGTGGATTTCGATCCGCTGGCCTTCGCCGACAACCTCGAAGGCATGACCAACGCCGAAGGTAAATTTCAATTCACGCGCTTGAAGCCTGGCCGCTATATGATCGTGACCTACTTCAGCGGCTCAGTCGTGACCTCCCGCGACACGCCCAATTCGATGATCGATGCCGCCGCCGGCGTCATCTACCACTGGTGGGAACACGAGGATATCCAAACCTCAAGCAGCGATATCCTGTACGCCGACGTCACCATCCGCCAGGACGGCGACGTGGTGGACGGCGTGGTCGTCAAGCCGCACGGCAAACTGCTGCCGGTGTTCGACGGCATCTGCAAATGGCATCTCAATTAGCCAAGGCGGCCGAAACAGCGGTGCGCTGGTGCGGGAATGACGGTGGCACTACGAACGCGATAGCTCGTATGCGCAGATATTGACCGCCGTGGCGAGGTTCAGCGATTCCACCACGTTCGCGCCGATGATGCTGAAGCGAGTCGCGTTGAGAGTGTTGCCCAACTCCTCGGGCAAGCCGCGTGCTTCGTTGCCGAACAGGTAGCAGTCGAAATCGGCGAACGCCGCTTTTCGGGTGCTCTTGCCGTCGAGATCCAAGATGGCGATGCGCGGGAAGCGCGCCGCCAGCGACTGCCATTCCACATCCAGCTCCACCGGTACGTGAAACATCGCGCCCATGCTGGCGCGTACCACTTTGGGGTTATAGGGATCGACGCTGCCGGGGCTCAGCAACAGGCGAAAGCCGCCGAACCAGGCCAGCGTGCGCAGAATGGTGCCGAGATTGCCGGGGTCCTGCACTTCATGCAGGTAGATCGCGCGTTCCTTGCCAGCGGCGGTTTTAACCGTACTGTTCTGCAACAGCGGCACCACCGCGAGAATGCCCTGGGGGTTCTCGGTGTCGGCCATCTGCTTGAACTGGCGTTCGGTGATGAGATGGGTTTTGAACGGACTCGCCCAGTACTGATAGGTGTCGGTGACATACAGCTCGCTCGCGAGCAAGGCAGGGTCGCGCTGCGCGGCCTTCTGCAGTTCCAGCACCGGATGCTCGCCTTCCACGATGAAGCATCCGAAGGCCTGGCGGTACTTCTTGTGGTGCAGCTTTTTGATGTCGTCGAGTTTCATTCGGCTTCGCTCGTGGCGCGGCGCTTCTGTTTGCTGCGGCTGATGTCGGTAGCGCCCAGCATGTCGGTGGCGATGGCTTCCGCGACGCGAATGCCGTCCACGCCGGCGGAGAGAATGCCGCCCGCATAACCCGCGCCTTCGCCCGCGGGGTAAAGGCCGCGAGTGTTGAGGCTCTGCAGGGTTTCGGAATTGCGCGTGATGCGGATCGGCGACGAGGTGCGGGTTTCGACGCCGGTGAGTACGGCGTCGGCGCGGTCGAAGTGGTGAATCTGGCGCCCGAAATTCGGCAGCGCTTCGCGGATGGCGGCAATGGCGTAGTAGGGCAAGGCGCTGGCGAGGTCGGTGAGTTTCACGCCCGGTTTGTAGGAGGGCTGCACGTCTCCGAGTTTGGTCGAAGCCACGCCCTTGATGAAATCGCCGACAAGCTGCCCTGGCGCGCTGTAGTCGCTGCCGCCGAGCACATAGGCATGCGCTTCGAGACGTTCCTGCAGTTCCATGCCGGCGAGCGTGCCGCCGGGGTAATCCTCCGCGGGGTTGATGCCCACCACGATGCCGGCGTTGGCGTTGCGTTCGTTGCGCGAGTATTGGCTCATGCCGTTGGTAACGACGCGTTCCGCTGCGGACGTAGCTGCTACCACCGTGCCGCCGGGGCACATGCAGAAGCTGTAGACGGCGCGGCCGTTGCTGGCCTGGTAAGTCAGTTTGTAATCCGCGGCGCCGAGTTCGGGATGGCCCGCGTATTTGCCGAGGCGCACGCGGTCGATCTGGGATTGCGGATGTTCGATGCGGAAGCCTACCGCGAAGGGTTTGGGCTCGATGAACACGCCCTGTTTGTGCAGCATGCGGAAGGTGTCGCGCGAGCTGTGGCCGAGCGCGAGCACGACGTGGCGGCTGGCGATCGTTTCACCGGATTCCAGCGTCACGCCTTCCACTTGTTCGTCATTGAGCACCAGCGAGGCCACCTTGCTGCCGAAACGCACTTCGCCGCCAAGCGCGATGATTTCCTCGCGCATCGCCGCCACCACGCCGGTGAGGCGAAAGGTGCCGATGTGCGGTTTGCTGACATAGAGAATTTCCGGCGGCGCGCCGGCTTTGACGAACTCCTGCATCACCTTGCGCCCGTAGAAATGCGGGTCTTTGATCTGGCTGTAGAGCTTGCCGTCAGAGAACAGCCCTGCCCCACCCTCGCCGAACTGCACGTTGGATTCCGGCGTCAGCTCGCGATTGCGCCAGAGCGCCCAGGTGTCCTTGGTGCGTTGACGCACGTTCTGCCCGCGCTCCAGCACGATGGGACGCAGGCCCATCTGCGCCAAGACCAGCGCGGCGAAGAGACCACAGGGGCCGAAGCCCACCACGATCGGTCGCTCGTCGACCGGCGCCGTGGCCTGCGCCACGAAGTGATAGCGGGTGTCGGGCGAGAGGCCGACGTTGCGGTCGTCATTGAAGCGCTTCAGCACCACGGCTTCATTGCGCACTTTCACGTCGATCACATAGACGAACAGAATCGTGCTGTTCTTCTTGCGCGCATCGTAGCTGCGCTTGAAGACGTGGAAGTCGAGCAGATCGGCGGCGCTGAGTTTGAGCCGGGCGACGATGGCCTGGCGCAGCTCTTCGGGGGAGTGTTCCAGCGGAAGGGAAAGTTCGCTAAGGCGCAGCATGGCAAATCCTGGTCGGTGACTCCGACAGAGGAAGGAAACGAGGCGCGGATTGTAACCGATGCCTTAATCCGAATCTGCGCTTGCGCTTATAATGCCCGCCTTTTCCGCGCCCCCGCGGCAACCCGGCAGACATCCCATGGCAAGATCCAAAAGCAGCAACCGCTGGTTGGACGAGCACGTCAACGACCCTTACGTGAAGATGGCGCAGAAGGACGGCTATCGCTCGCGCGCCAGCTATAAATTGTTGGAGCTGCTGGAGAAGGATCGCCTCTTGCAAGGCGGCATGCTGGTGATGGACCTCGGCTCCGCGCCGGGCGGCTGGTCGCAGGTGGTCGGGCGCAAGCTCGGCAACAAGGGCCACGTGATCGCCACCGATATCCTGCCGATGGACCCGGTGGAACACGTGACCTTCATCCAGGGCGACTTCACCGACGAAGGCGTGTTCCAGCAAATTCTCGCTGCGCTCGGCGGCGAGCGCCCCGACCTCGTGCTGTCCGACATCGCGCCCAACATCAGCGGCGTCGACGCCGCGGATCAGGCCTCGTCCATCTATCTGGTGGAACTGGCGCTCGACATGGCGCGGCAGGTGCTCAAGCCCGGCGGCAGTTTCGTGGTGAAGCTGTTTCAGGGTGAAGGTTCGGATGCGTATTTGAAGGATTTGCGCACCTCCTTCGACAAAGTGGTGATCCGCAAACCCGAAGCTTCGCGCCCACGCTCGCGCGAAGTGTATGTGGTGGGGAAAGGGTTCAAGGGCTGAACCCTGGCTGCGCTGCGGCAGTTCCATTCCTCTCTCCATGGTCCCGGTTGCGGCCCGGCAGCACTCCTGGTTAGTCCCGCTTCATCGTTTTTGCAGCATTCCCGCCAAACAGAAACGCGGCTGCCCGGCCATTGTCCCAGTGGCAGGCCAACCATCCGGGTGATTCAAATATCAAGCGAAATGTGATCTAATGCGCACATTATTAACCTTTCACGAAATTTCCCGCCCGAGACTATAAGGATACAAAGCACAATACTCCTCAAAAAATGAATCTGGTGACTCGTGAAGCTCTGACTGGAGAAGTAAACAGTTATGGGTCGTTCGTACAGATTGATCTTCAACCGCAGTTTGGCGCTTTGGCAGGTCGTATCGGAGCTGGCGAAGTCCCGCGGCAAGCGTGGCGGAGCACGCACGACCTGCGCGATATCAGCACCATTCTCTCCTTCCATTACCTTTGCCGGCGGTTGCACGGTCGGCTCGCTCTTGTCGGCGGCGGGCTTGTTGATGGCGCCCGAGGTACAGGCACAGCCTCCTTGCAGCCAGAACCCGGACAGCGCTTACGTGTGTTCCGGCGCCGCCACGCTCACCGCCACCGTCATGGCCGATGACGCCAGCGTTTCCACCGCCCCTGGCTTCAGCATCGATACGACGGCATCGGGAGGAAACGCCCTCGTCATCTCCGGCGCCGGCGCCATCAGCTACATCGACGTTAACAGCGCCGCCCTCAGCGCCGCGAATGCTGACGATGAT
>JAITWP010000011.1 GCA_031285365.1 Azoarcus sp. | reverse complement strand
GCCGTGGCCCTTGCGCACCGGGTTGTACGAGCGCATTTCCACCGTCTCGGGGTAGTGGAACGGCGCGGTCTTGAGCGACACGTCTTTGGGGATATCGACCACCACCGGACCCGGCCGCCCGGTGCGCGCGATGTGGAAGGCTTTCTTGATCGTCAGCGCCAGGTCGCGCACGTCCTTGACCAGAAAGTTGTGCTTGACCACCGGCCGCGTGATGCCCACGGTGTCGCACTCCTGGAAGGCGTCCAGCCCGATCGCCGGCGTCGGCACCTGCCCGGTGATGATGACCATCGGGATCGAGTCCATGTACGCGGTGGCGATGCCCGTCACCGCGTTGGTCACGCCCGGCCCGGAAGTGACCAGCGCCACGCCAACCTCGCCGGTGGCGCGCGCATAACCGTCGGCCGCGTGCACCGCTGCCTGTTCGTGGCGCACCAGCACATGCTGGATGCTGTCTTGCTTGTACAGCGCGTCGTAGATGTAGAGGACCGCGCCGCCGGGGTAGCCCCAGAGGTACTTGACGCCTTCGGCCTGAAGGCAGCGGACCATGATTTCCGAACCGTTGGGATCGCGGGATTCGGCGTCGGGGGAGGAGGAGGATTGCGGGGCGGCCGAAGCGGCGCGCTTGAGTTCCGCGGGAGACATGTCCATTTGAAGAACCTCAGTGAATTTCTCTGACGAAAAACCATCGGTGCGCCTTGGTCGCGTCCTCGTGAGACGGCTTCGGCGCCTGTACGGCCCCGGACACCGCCGTCCAGGTCGGACGGCCGGCAGGGGACTCGAAAAAGGCGTTGTGGAGGGTAGGGACAGCCCATTACTGGACCATCCCCCCCGAAGAACCGGACTTGCAACTTTCGCCGCATCCGGCTCAAGCACAACATCTCGTTCAGCGTGGGTAGGGCCGTATATGCTACACGACCTCCCCGCCTACTCAGGTCTAAGCCTCTTCCGAGGCCGGTTTCGCTACTTTCAAACCAAGAACATGCAGCCTGTTGTGGCACACCGGGTGCATCAGCACCCGATTTGCCAGTGTGTCCGGCCCACCATCCGTTTTGCGGATGATGTGGTGGTCATGCCACCTCGTCACATCGTCGAGCGGTTCGCCGCATAGTGCGCAACGCCCGTGCTGTTGGAGGAACAGGCTTGCAAGCTGCTGGTTATAGGAGACACTCTTCAGCATCCTCTGCGTTCGCAGCTTCTCCCCGTATTCCTCCCACCGTGAATCGAAGGGGTTGTAATCCCCCGCGATCTTCCGATGTCTGACGATGGCCGTATCGGCCAGCCGGTGCAGCCGGGTTGTCCGGGGTACACCGTCTTTTCCCCTCCAGTCCACAGCGAACTCATGACGCCCATCGTGTCGCCTCCAGTACCGCTTGATGCGCCACGAAGATGTCTTCGTCGGATGCCGTCTTTTCGCCCAGCGCACGAGGCGCCAGTGGATCAGGTGGTCAATCCGGGAGAAGACCTCTTTGGCAACCACCGGCTGGTGGTACTGCGCCCAGCCACGAAGGACCGGGTTCAGTTCTTTGAGAAGAACTTCCTGCTTCACCGACACGCTCGTTTTGATGATTTTCCTGACCTTGCCGTAGAACGCCTTGACGTTCTTGCGGCTCGGTTTGATGAGCAGCACTCCGCTGTATTTACGGAAGTTCCACCCCAGGAAGTCAAAGCCTTGGTCAATGTGGGTGATCTTGGTCTTTTCCGGCGACAGTTGCAGCCCCCGTTGTGCAAGGAATGCTTCTATCCACGGCCTAGCTCGTTCTTCCAGAACCTCTTTGGAGGCCCCGGTGATCACAAAGTCATCGGCGTACCGGATCACATTAACTTTCAGCGTTTTGGCCTTGGTCTTTCCTGCGGTCGCATCGAAATGCGACCGCAGTCCAGCTTCCAGCCCGTTGAGCGTGATATTCGCCAAAGTTGGCGAGATGATGCCGCCTTGTGGCGTCCCTTCAGCGGTCGGCGCAAGCCGGCCCTTGTGGACCACTCCCGACTTCAGCCATTTGTGCAGGATCGCTTTGTTCATGGGAACGCGCGCTTCCAGCCAGCCATGGTTGATGTGGTCGAAGCAACCTTTGATATCCGCTTCAAGTACCCAAGTGGCAGAGACCTTCTGGGACATGCAGCCGAATATCTGGCTCATGGCGTCCGCCGTCGAGCGATTTCTCCGAAAGCCGTAGCTGTTGGGATCGCTCGTGGACTCGGCCACGGGTTCAAGACCAAGCAGGTGGAGCGCCTGCATGGCCCGGTCGAACAGGGTCGGAATGCCCAAGGGGCGCTCTTTCCCGTTCGACTTGGGGATGAAGACCCGCCGCAAGGGGCTGGGTCGATATCCTCTTTGCTGCTTCAACTGACCTATCGCCTTCCATTTCAGAGTAGGTGTCTCCCAAAGCTGCCGATCGACGCCTGCCGTTCGCTTGCCTTGGTTCTCAGTGACTCGCCGTACCGCCAGTGCCCTGGCGGAAAACGAGTGGATCAATGAACGTTGCAGGGCTTTGACCCTGCGCCAATCACTCTCCAGCGTAGCCTTCGCTATGCGTGTCTGCGTCGTTCTCACGTTCCTCATGACCCGATGCCATTCGATGGCGCTCCAGTCTTGCGGTTCGTGCGAGGACGCAGAACACCTGTCGCCAGATGTTTTTCTCATGCTTTCCTCTCAGGTAAACCCTTGAGGACGCGCGTGCCCCTGAAGGGACTTGCGCATCCCTTCAGGGCGGTTGAACTCATGCAGTCGTCAGCGACGGTTGCACCAAGTGGAAGTCAGCACGCTTTCGCGTCGGGGCAAATCTCGAACCCCTATGCCGCCGGTTACAGGCGGCCGTTCGCTTTTTCCACCATCCCATACCCCCTCGCCCAACAGGTTCATTTGCGATCCCCCTGCCCATGTGCTGACGCGCACGGGCGGACGGTGGGGCTTACCACGTTCCCTGACTTGCCGACATATGCGGGGTTGAACCCGCAAGATGACTCTCCGTTTAGGGTCTGCCTCTACTGGGGCTGCGCGATGACGACGTGTTCCCAATTCCGACGGAAACATCCCGGCAGCGTGCCTTTTTGGCTACGGCCTGTCACAGCAGATTTGGCCGCTCAATCCTAACCCAGCTTCCAATAGCAGTTCACTTGCGTTACCCATGCGGAAATAGCCTGGCCCTCTCAACCGCCTTTCTGCTGGCAGTCTCTGAGATCCTTCTTCGCAGACGGATACCACCGCTCACGCGGGAGGTCGTTGTCAGATGGGCTTCACACAACGCCGTTACCAGCATTGCATGCCACCGTAGGCTACTCGTGGTCGCACACGAGGTCACG
>JAITWP010000300.1 GCA_031285365.1 Azoarcus sp. | reverse complement strand
GGTCATCAACCTCGATGACCGCCGCGCCCACATCCGGGAAATCGAAAAATCGCGCCTTGCTCTCGCCATAAGCCTGCATCGACCCGTGATAGTCGATGTGATCGCGCGTGAGATTGGTAAAGGCTGCCACGTCGAACCGTGCGCCATTGACCCGACCCTGATCAATACCAATCGAGGAAACTTCCATTGCCGCTGCGCGCGCGCCGGAAGTGAGGAAACCGGCAAGCAGCCGATGCAGGTCGGCAGCTTCCTGTGTGGTATTGAGGCTGGAGGTGAGCGCACCTGGAAAACCGCTGCCGAGCGTGCCGATGACCCCACAGGGGCAACCGAGGTTTTTGAGCGCGCTGGCAATCCAGTGACTGACCGTGGTCTTGCCGTTGGTTCCCGTCACCCCGGCCAGCCACAGCTTTTCGGAGGGTCTGCCGTAAATTTCGTCCGCCAGGTTTCCGGCTATTGCGCGCAACCCTTCGACCGCGAACACGGGGCGACCCGATTCGGGAAAACGGAAACCGTCGCCGCTTTCATAAAGCACCGCTGCCGCGCCGCGAGACAGGGCTTCGTCTATATGCCGCCGCCCATCGCTCGCCGCGCCCGACCAGGCGATGAACACATCTCCATCCCCGACGCGGCGCGAATCCACGGTCACCCCGCGTGGTCGCACACCGGCCCCGGTAAGCAGTGAGAAGATGTCGGCGGCACGCATCACATGCCACCTCCGCCTGATTCGCGTTCATTGCCCATCGCAGTCAACTGCAAAGGCGCAAGCGGCATATCAGGAGCCACACCCAGCGTGCGCAAGGCGCCTTCAGCCACCTGTGCGAATACCGGCGCGGCCACCGCGCCGCCGTAGTACTGTTTGCCGGAAGGATTGTCGATCATCACCGCCACGACCAGCCTCGGGTTCGATGCCGGCACGAAACCGACGAAGGACGAGATGTATTTACTGACGTAACGCCCGTTTTCGATCTTGTTGGCGGTTCCCGTCTTGCCCGCGACACGGTAACCCGGAATCTGGGCGCGGGCACCAGTACCGCCCGGACCTACGGCCATTTCCATCATCCGCCGCATTTCGCGCGCCACTTGTGGCGAAAAAACCTGTACGCCTTGCGGCAACGTATCGACGCGGGTCAACGACAACGGCACGAGATCGCCATCGCGCGCAAACGCGAGATAGGCGCGGGCAATCTGGATCAGCGAAACCGTCACACCATGACCGTAGGACATCGTTGCCTGCTCGATCAGCTTCCAGTTTTTGGCCGGACGCAGGTTGCCGCTGGCCTCGCCGGGGAAACCGAACCCGAGCCTTGAGCCGAAACCAAGCCGGTCGTAGAACGCCCACATGTGTTCCGGCTTGAACGCCGTTCCCAGTCGCGCCGCGCCGATGTTGGAGGACTTCTGGATGATCTCGGCCACCGTGAGCGTGCGGTAGGGCTGCGTATCGTGGATCGTGCGGTTACCGATGTTGAAGCTGCCGGAGAATGTGTCGATCTGTGTCGTGGCGCGGAACTTTCCGCTCTCGATTGCCATCGCGGCAACGAAGGGCTTCATGATCGAACCGGGTTCGAACGCGTCGGTAAAGACCAGATTACGCATTGCTTCATCGCTGATGCTGGCCCGGTTATTGGGATTGAAAGCCGGCGCATTGACCATCGCCAATATTTCCCCGGTGCGGGCATCGATCACCACTACCGAACCGGCCTTGGCACGATGCTGTCGCACCGCATCGCGCAGGGCGGAATAGGCCAGATACTGGATCTTGGCATCCATTGCCAGCACTACATCCTGCCCGTTGCGTGGCGTGAGGATGGTTTCCTCGTTTTCCACTACCTGCCCGTGCAAATCTCTGACGACCCGCCGGAAACCCGCCTCTCCGGTCAGTTGGCGATCGAACACCCGTTCGACACCTTCCTGTCCGCGATCATCTATATCGGTGTAGCCGAGCATGTGCGCCATGACTTCACCGCTCGGGTAAAAACGCCGAAATTCGGGACGCTGGTAGATGCCGGGCAATTTGAGCGTCATGATCTTGCCCGCGAGTTCAGGAGAAACCTGGCGCTTGAGGTAGACAAAACCGCGATCATCCGCAATGCGGGCCTTGAGGCCGGAAACGCTCATTCCGAGCAGCTGCGCAAGTTGCGGCACCTGCTCCTGCAACTGCTTCTGTTTCTCCAGTTGTTCCTCCAACTGCTCCTGCAACTGTTCCGGTGAGAGTTTTCGTTTCTGCAACTGCTCCAGTATCTGTTCCCGCGACGGTTCCTGTACAAGTGGTCTGGCGACGGATGGAATCGCCCAGATCGTACTGACTTGCGTACTGAACGCCAGCAGGGTGTCATTTCGATCGGTAATGCGCCCGCGTGCGGCAGGTACTTCGAGCACCCGCACGTGGCGCTTTTTACCCTCTTCCTTCAAAAAATCTACTTTTTCTTCCCCGGTTTGCAGATGGAGCGAGAACCCCAGCAGCGCGGCCATGCCCGCAAGCAGCACGATCCGCACCAGACGGGCGCGCCACGGCGACAGGCTCAGATGGAGCAGGGGATTGTGATTGAAGGTGACCGCAGTCCGGTTCATGGCCAGTCCTCCTCCAGCGCGATGATCTGCCCGGCATTCGGAAACACCATCCCCAAGCGTTCGCGCGCGATGCTCTCAACCCGGCGATGCGCGACCAGAGTGCTTTGTTCGAGTTGCAGCCGCCCCCATTCCACTTCCAGGCTTTGCGAATAGTTCTTTTCATTCTCGGATGCGGAATGCAGCCTGCGGGCTTTGTGCTGCGCAGAAACCACGCCTACGGCGCTGGCCGTGGCCAGCACGATGAGCAAAGTCACGGACGAGATACCGGACCGGATCATGCCGCCTTCTCCTCCCGCTCGCCGCAACGCTCCGCCACCCGCATCACCGCACTGCGCGCGCGCGGATTGTTCGCCACCTCAATCGCACAGGGCCGCCGGGCGCGTCCCACCAGGGCAAGACGCGGATGCGGCAGATCGGCCGCCTTCACCGGCAGGCGCTTTGGCAGGCGCGGGGGACTCGCCTCATCACGCATGAAACGCTTGACGATCCGGTCTTCGAGCGAATGGAAACTGATGACCACGAGCCGCCCACCGTCCCGAAGCCGTTCAACGCAGACCGGCAATACCCGGCTTAACTCTTCGAGTTCCTGATTAATGAAAATCCGTAAAGCCTGGAAGCTGCG
>JAITWP010000290.1 GCA_031285365.1 Azoarcus sp. | reverse complement strand
TCCGTGGGCTCGTCGACGTTCTACTTTGGCTTCAACTGGCGCGACCCACTGGTGGGAAGCGAGGGGAAGGATGCCGCCGGACGGGAACGCGCGCGGTTGTTGCGGCAGGCCGTCTCGGTCGCGCTCGATACGGAAGAATTTATTTCGATTTTCCTCAATGGGCGCGGCATCCCGGCGATGCAGCCGATCCCGCCGGGAATTTTCGGCGCACACGAAGGGGAAGCCGGAATCAACTCCGTCGTATACGAATGGCGCGACGGCAAGGCGCAGCGGCGCGGAATCAGCGAGGCGAAAAGGCTGCTGGCTCTGGCGGGTTGGCCGAATGGACGTGATGCCCGCACGGGCGCGCCGCTCACCCTCAATTTTGATACCACCGACTCGGGAATGGGCGACAAATCCCGGGTCGACTGGCTGGCAAAACAGTTCCGCGCGCTCGGGGTGCAGTTCGTGGTGCGGGCGACAGACTGGAACCGCTTCCAGGACAAACTCATTCAGGGCAACACCCAGATATTCCTTCTGGGCTGGAACGCCGATTATCCCGACCCGGAAAACCTGCTGTTCCTGCTCTACGGCCCGCAAGGCAAGGCTGGCGGGCAGGGCAACAACTCGGTCAATTACGTCAACGCCGAATACGACCGGCTGTTCGACCGCATGAAAGTGATGCCGGATGGCCCCGCACGGCAGGCCGTCATCGACCGGATGGTGGAAATTCTGCGGCACGACGCGCCCTGGGTGTTCTGGTTCCACCCGAAAGCGTATTCGCTCCAACACGGCTGGCTGAAGAACCGCAAACCCGGCGACATCGTGCGGAACGGACTCAAGTATCAGAGGGTCGACGTGAACGCGCGGGAAGCGGCGCGCGCGGACTGGAACCAGCCCACGCGCTGGCCGCTGGTTGCAATGGCTTTGCTGCTGGCGGCGCTGGCCGCGCCCGCAATGCTTTCCTGGCGGCGACGTGAACGGGCTATCGCGCGTGCGGAGCGGCCTTCGACCCGGAAACCGGGCGAGGCGCCGGATGAGGGAGGCTCGGCCTGATGCTGGCATACATCGTACGGCGGCTGCTTTACGCGGGGCCCATCCTTCTCGGGGTGAATCTTTTTACCTTCATTCTCTTTTTCGGCATCAACACGCCCGATGACATCGCCCGGATGCAGCTTGGGCCGAAATACGCCAGCGAGGAATCCATCCAACGCTGGAAGACCGAGCGCGGTTACGACAAGCCGATGTTCTACAACCCGGCGCGTGAAGGGGTGGAAAAACTGACCGATACCCTCTTCGTCGACAAGTCGCTACGCATGTTTGCCTTTGAATTCGGGCAGGCCAACGACGGTCACGACATCGCGCTGGAAATTCGCGGACGCATGGCTCCCTCGTTCGCTGTCGCCCTGCCGACGTTCGTGCTGAGTCTGTTTGCCGCAATCACGCTTGCCCTGCTGCTGGTGTTCTTCCGGGCCACTGCGCTCGATTTCTGGGGGGTGACGCTCTGCGTGACCATGATGTCCATCTCCAGCATGTTCTACATCATCGGCGGGCAATGGCTGGTCTCGAAAATATGGGCGCTTGCGCCGGTCTCGGGTTACGCGCAGGGGCTCGACATGGTGCGTTTCCTGTGTCTGCCGGTGCTCATCGGCGTCGTGGCCGGAGTGGGGTCGGGCACGCGCTGGTATCGCACGATTTTTCTTGAAGAAATCTCGCGCGATTACGTGCGTACCGCCCGCGCCAAGGGGCTTTCGGAACTGGCGACGCTGTTCAGGCATGTGCTCAAGAACGCGATGATCCCCATCCTCACCGGCGTGGTGGTCGTCATTCCGGCGCTCTTCCTCGGCAGCCTGCTGATGGAATCCTTTTTCGCCATACCGGGTCTGGGCAGCTACACCATCGAAGCCATTCGCAGCCAGGATTTCGGCATCGTGCGCTCGATGGTGTTCATCGGGTCGGTGCTCTACATCTTCGGTCTGATCCTGACCGATCTTTCCTACACGCTGGTCGATCCGCGTGTCAGGCTGGGGTAGGGCGATGGGCTTTCGGTTCGTATTGCTCCCCACCGACCTGCTCGTTTTCCTGCTCATCGTGTGCACGGTGATTTTTGCTGTCCTGGCGCGCAGACGTGCGCCCTCGCGCGAAGCTTGGCGGCGGGTGGGACGGCAACCGGCGGCGATGGCTTCCGCAGTCATCCTCTCGGTTTTTGCCATCATCGGCTTCATGGACAGCCTGCACTACCGCGTGCAGTTGCCATCGGGTGAGGGGGCGCAGGCCGTGTATTCGTCCGAAGTCCTGAGCGCGCTCGATGCGCTGCTCACGCCCTTGCGTGTGCGGGTGGAAAAAACCTACTCCGCCCCGTTTGCGCGCGAATCCTTCCAGCGCGAAACGGTGGAACGGGCCGACGGCGGACAGGCACGCATCACTCCCCGCCTCGTCTATGGCGCGAGTCACTTGCAGGAAGGCGAATCCATGCTGTCCGACATTGCCCGACGGCTGGCCTGGACACCGTTCCTGGCCCTTGCCGTGGCCGGAGCGTTACTGTGTGTGCTCGGGGCAGGCGTGGCGCGAAACCAGGGCATCGGGGTCGCCGATGCTGTGCGGCGCATTCTCGCCGGGCGCACGGATCTGGCTTGGCGTTCGGCGCTCATCGTGGTTTTTCTGGCAATGCTCCTTATCGCTGCTGGCGTGGCGCTGGCTCCGCATTACCACATGCTCGGCACGGACAAGGTCGGGCAGGATGTGCTCTACCTTTCCCTGAAAAGCATTCGTACCGGGCTGGTGATCGGAACCCTGACCACGCTCATCATGCTGCCTTTCGCGGTGGCGCTCGGCATTGCGGCGGGCTACCTGGGCGGATGGGTCGATGACGCCATCCAGTATTTATACACCGTGCTCAACTCGATCCCCTCGGTACTGCTGATAGCCGCTTCGGTGCTGATGATGCAGGTGATGATCGACACCAACCCCCAGTGGTTCGACACGGCTGCCCAGCGAGCGGACGCGCGCCTGCTCGCGCTGTGCGCCATCCTCGGCATAACCAGTTGGACGGGGTTGTGCCGCCTGCTGCGCGGCGAAACCCTCAAGCTGCGCGAACTCGACTACGTGCAGGCGGCGCGGGCCTTTGGCGCGTCGACCCCGCAGATCCTGCGGCGGCATATTCTGCCCAACGTCATGCACATCGTGCTGATTTCCGTTGCGCTGGATTTTTCCATCCTGGTGCTGGCCGAGGCGGTGCTTTCCTACGTGGGGATCGGCGTCGATCCCTCCACGATCAGTTTTGGTTCCATGATCAACGCGGCGCGAGCGGAACTGGCGCGCGAGCCGGTGGTATGGTGGTCGCTCGCCGCCGCCTTCGGTTTCATGCTGACGATGGTGCTGGCGGCCAATCTGTTTGCCGATGCGGTACGGGATGCGTTCGATCCCCGGCGGCAGCTTCGGTAGGGTGTATCACGACAACGCACCGCTGATAAGATAACGCGCAATGAAGCCCATTTCTTTTGCCGAACCGGAAACCATCGTCAAGGCCAAAATAGCGCTGGTTTCGTTCGATTCGCTGGGTGACGGGCTGATCTACCTGATGATCGCCAGCAACCTCCAGCGAAACGGCTTCGATGTCACCTGTTATGGGAACATCGCCTACCAGATGCGTGCATGGCTGCCGGATATGAACATCAGGCCGTATCCGCCCGTCGACCGAATCGAGGCGGAGTTGGCGGCGTACGATCTGGCGATCGTGAGTCCGCCGAGTTTCATTCGCGCCAGCATGGATGAATCCACGACTGCCCGTTTGCGCGAAAACTGGCTGCTGATCTGCCAGAAGGCGCCGGAGAACTGGCATTTCGACCACACTGAAAGAATCCGGCATTCCGTTGCCTCGAACAAGTTCCAGCAACTCCACGGGTTGCTGAACAGCAGCGGTTCCATTCGGTTTCGAGAGTACGCCGACGAAAGCGCAGTTGAAATGGCATTGCAATATCTTCGGGATAAAATGAATCTTGAGAATGTAAGCAAAAAGCCTCCCATCGTTGCGCCGAAAGGTTTGCTGCATCGCCGGTACCGGAAAAGGATCGTCGTCAGTCCGGATTCGGCCGGACCGGAGAAGAAGAATTGGCGTCCGACGTCCTTCCTTGATCTTTGCCATCGCCTGAAAGCGCTCGGGTATGTTCCGGAAATCGTCGTCGCGCCGAAAAACCATGCCTCCTGGGTGAGGAGGACAAACGGAGCGTTCGATGTTCCGCGTTTCGATGACATCGGCGAACTCGCAGCCTATCTCTACGAGTCGTGCGTCGTGGTCGCCAACGATTCAGGAAATGGGCATCTGGCGTCATTTCTCGGCATCCCGGTCGTCACGATCTATCGCAAGAGGAATCCGCTGTTCCATTGGCGCCCGGACTGGGAACCCGGCATTGTCGTTTGCCCTCCATTTTCCCTGCCCTGGTTGAAAGAATCTCTGTGGAAATATCTTGTCCGCCCGGCGCAAGTCATCGATGCGATCAAACGTTTGCAAAGGAGGGCAAATTGATTACGTCTCCCACAACCCGGTTTTTGGTGCTCGACGGCATCGGCGGGGCACCGCTTGGCCGTGAAATAAGCGAAAGCATTCTGGCCGAAGGCCATGTGGCGACGCATTTCGATTGCCTGGAACAGCCGGTGCGCGCGCTGCATAAAATCCGTTCCGCCTACGCCAAAGCCATCAACAGGCAGCAAAACAGAGACAGCTTCTATTTTTTGCCCAGCCTTGTCCCAGGGCACCTGCAAACCCTGATCGAGGCAGAGAAGCCCGACATCATTCTGGTCATCGGTTTCATCTACAGGTTCTTCGATCCGCAGGAACTGCGCCGTCTGGCTGATAAACATCAGGTCAGGCTGTTTTTCTATGACACCGACAGTTGCAATTTTTACGACAAGCGGCGCGAGTTTATTTTTTTCATTGAAAAAGAACTGCCCGTCTACGACGGAATTTTCTCCTTTTCGCAGGTCACAACCCGTTTTTTCAGCGAAACGCGAGGTTTGCCTGCGACCTGGTTGCCTTTCGGCGCGCAAACCATTTCCGTACCGGAAGTAGCGGAAAAGATGATCGACGTGCTTTTCGTCGGAAGCGGCGATTTACGGCGGGTTTTTCTGTTGGAACACATCAGGGATCGGGTGACCATTTTCGGCGACCGGTGGCAGCGCAATTACCCGTTGATCTCGCGCGAACTCAGGGAAAAAATTACTGACCAGACTGTCTGGGGAGATGGACTGCACCGATTGCTGGCTCGCGCGAAAATCGTGCTGAACATTACGCGAACCGGCTTTTATGGCGCGGAAACGGGAGTCAATCTGCGTATTTTCGAGGCCGTTGCTGCCGGTTGTTTCCTGCTCACCGATCACTGCGACGAAATCGAAGCCCTCTTTGAACCAGGCAAAGAAATCGGAACCTTCCGGTCGTCCGGGGAACTTGCGGACAAAGTGCGTTATTACCTGGAAAACGAGACCGAGCGCCTGACCATCGCGAGGCGAGGACACGAAAGATTTCTGGCGAGCCATACCTGGCGTACCCGGATCAGGCAGATGCTGGCGCATATGACCGATATATGAAGTTTGAAACAGGACTTGTAAATGAGTAAATCCTCCAGAGCTATCCTCCAGGTTTGTTACGGCTACCAGAGTCCTTTTACGGATTGCGCGCGTCAGTATGCCCGCCTGTTCCGGGATACCCCTTACAAGGTGGTTACGGTTCAGTTAAAGGATGATCGGGATGAAGAAGCCGCGCGAAAAATGGGTTCGGACGAGGTGATTTTCCTCGGCTATCAACGTTCCGAGATCAGAAATCTCAAGCTGAAGGCCATCCGGGATATCCGGCGCATCGCCGCTACGCAGGATTTCGCCTTTTGTATCGCGCATCGCCACCAATCCATTTACACCGCTCTTTTCGGCACCGATTTGATGGTCATTGGCGTGAATCACGCTTTTCATGAGTATCGGCGGTTTTGTCGGCGGTTATATACAAATGCTTTCAGGAAACGCCTGCGGCTTCTGGGCATCTCTGACGCTGTACGCGACAGCATACGTGCCGCGCTGCCCGCATGGCCTCACTCCCATATAGAGACCCTGTATAACCGTATCGATGTTGCCGCCGCGCAGGCCGATCTGCTGCCGCGTGAAGCCGCTCGCGCCAGGCTGGGCCTGCCTGAGCAAGGTTGGATCGTCGGCAATGCCGGGCGCTTGCATCCGGACAAGGATCATCCAACATTGATCCGCGCTTTTGCGGCGGCATTACCCAGCCTTCCGCCGGGAAGCCTGCTTGCCATCATGGGAAGCGGGCTGCTGGAAAATACGCTTCAGGCACTGGCCGGAGAACTGGGTATTCGGGAATCCGTCCGTTTCCTTGGGCAGGTCGATGAAGGAAGGCGCTATTTCAAGGCATTCGACGTTTTCGCGCTTTCTTCCGACAGGGAACCGTTTGGTATGGTGCTCCTGGAAGCATTGGCCGCGCATCTGCCTGTTGTATGCAGCGATTGTGGCGGTGGGCGTGAGGTGGTGGAGGGGATCGGTGATCTGTTTCCCTTTGGAGATGTCGATGCCCTGGCCCGGATACTGGTTCGTCTGTCGCAGTGGCGTGAAACGGAAGATTACGCGAGAAAAGCGCAAGCGCACCTGCAACAGAAGTTTTCCGACGAGGCGGCGGCAGAAGCGTTCTGGCGGTTGCCCATGCTGGAGCAATACAAACCATGTTGAACCACCCCGAACAACCATTGATGAGCAGCGGACGTCAGAGATTTGCATTTGCGTCACTGGCATATGCCTCGAAAATTTCGCCATGACAGTAAAAATCGAAACAATTCGCCTTTCGGAATATACCGCCTTCCGTGTTTTGGCTTCCAGCCCGGTCTGGTGCGCTTTCATCGGCAGCCTGCTTCTTTCCGCCATCGCCATCTACGGGGCGGAAATACCCAATCGGGACGGTATTTTATATATCGATACGGCGGCGATCTTTCTCGAAGATGGGCTGGCGGCGGCGCGTGCCAACTTCGACTGGGTTTTTCTTCCGGCGTGCATTGCCATCGTTTCAAAGGTGACTTCGCTTGGCCTGGAAACGGCAGCTTATGCGCTGAACGCATTGCTCATGGCGGGCGTATGCGCCACGCTGGTGCGCATCACTCAAGTCCAGTCCCCTTCGGCGGTCTGGTACGCCTGCCTGGTAGTCCTCGTGCTTCCGAAGTTCAACGACCAAAGAGACGAAATCATCCGAGAATTCGGCTGGTGGCTGTTCTGCCTCCTGTCCTTGCTGGCGGCGCTACGCTGGCAACAGCGCCCTGGCTATGGAAGAGGATTGCTTGTTCAATTGTTGCTGGCAATGGCCTGTTTGTTCCGGGTCGAGGGGGCGATTTTTTTTGCTGCGTTGGCGTTATGGCAGATCCGAAGTCCGTTTCCCTGGAAGCAACGCCTATGGCGCATGGCTACGCTCCTCTGCCTCCCTGCGGCAATTGCCCTGTTGTTGCTCGGCCTGCTGAGCGTTGGGCAGATCGATGCCGGAGAACGCATCGCCGAATATATGTCGGCCGCAAATCCGCTTGCCTCGTTCGCCAAATTCAACGCGGCTGCTTCTGAATTCGGAAGTACTATTCTGAATCCTTATTCAACCGACGATGCAAGCAGGGTTCTTTTCTTCGGGCTGCTTTCAATCGTGCCCTACAGATTCGTCATGAACTATGGAATTCTCCTTATTCCATGTGCGATGTTTCTCTGGGGCAAAGGACTCCGTCACCGATTTGCCGAATGGCGGCTTCCGCTGTATTTCTTTGCCGTCTACGCACTGACCCTGATCGCTTTCGTCATGTGGCATTTTTTCACCACAAACCGTTACGTCATATTTCTGAATCTGTTGCTGGTGCCGTTCATCGCCCTCGGGCTACAGGATATATTCGAACGGTATGTTCGCTGGAAATATGTTTTCTTGCTGATTGCCGTAGTGGCTGCCTTGGCAAATGTCGTCTCGTCATCGCCCAGGAAAACACAGTTCCGCGAAGCTGGCGCATGGATCGCAGCTCATCCTGAACTGGTGGGGAAAATCTACATAGACAGCCCACGTGTGCGTTATTGCGCGGGCCCAGTGTTCCGGGTGCGGCGCAACGATCCGTCGCAGCCAAAAAATGCCGAAGAAGCAGTATCGGACAGCCGTTTCGGTTATATCGTCTTCGAGCTTTCGAAGCACAATGTTTTGGAAAGGCAAAAAATCACGACCTCTGGTTTCATAGAGGAAAAACAGTTTACGAGTGCTTCGGGTAATGCCGTAACAGTGCTTCGCCGCGATGCCTCCGCTGCCATTGAACCGTGAACCGCTTGCTTGAGTTTTATTCATTTGCGGAGATGGTATCGTGGTGTCTGCGACAGATTATTCAATCTGCTGTTTGGCGTATTTCGTCCAGAAGTTTTTCTTTACTCGACTGAAAAATCATAGGAATTCATCTCATGTTCAGCATTTGCATTATCATACCTTATTTTGGAAAATGGCCTCTTTGGATGCCATTTTTTCTGGAAAGCTGTCGCAAAAATCCAGATATTGACTGGAAGCTTTTCAGCGATTGTGGAACTCCAGAAAATTTGCCGAGTAATGTGCATATGCACACCATTACATTTAGTGATTATTGTGATTTTGTTTCACAGAAACTTAATATACATTTCTCTCCTGCTGACCCATACAAGCTTTGTGACATCAAACCTGCTTATGGTTTTCTTCACGCTGATGATTTGCGCAGGTATGACTTTTGGGGGTTTGGCGATATTGACGTGATTTATGGACAGTTGCGCGAATGGTTTACTCATGAACACCTAACCCGTTACGATCTTTTTTCGTCTCATATCCGTCGAATTTCCGGCCACTTGACCTTGCTTCGTAATACGCCGCGCATGCATCAACTTTTTCAACGCATTCCGAATTGGCAAGAAAAATTCTGTGGGCCAAATGAGATGCTGGACGAGAAGGCATTCACCCGAGTTTTTCAAAAACGCAGAAATTTCACGAAACCACTATTCAAATTTTATAATTGGTTTAATCCATTGTGGCGCAAAAGCTGTTTTCGGGAAGCTTATTGTTTTCCAGGAACCAACGTACGTTGGACGGATGGTAGTTTTGATTTTCCGCATTACTGGTATTGGCGGGAAGGGCACCTGACCAATGACCGAGACGGAGATCGAGGATTTCCCTATCTGCATTTCATGATGTATAAACATAATGAAGGATGGAAAAATGGTTCGGAAGAACTCTCCAGGGAATATCAGCAGATTGCTCAATCCGGCAGGTGGCGCATTTCACCGGAAAAAGGATTTTCTCGACTGACAGACGACTCAGACCTTTGATCCAGGCACCCAGCGTTGCTCCCATGCCGAAAGTTCCGGAAAAACATCTGCTTCTGCCTGCCCGATTTTGGTCTGAAGCGTGCGATAAAGTTTGATCAGTTCTGGGGTTGATGTGACAGGCAATACAGGAACAAGGCGCACGCGCAGCTTGCCCGCTGCCCGTTTGCCCCTGGCCGGAATGCCCGCGCCAGGAATGTCCTGTTCGCGCGAGGTTGCCGATCCGGGTTCGATGTCGAGATCACGCGGGCCAGTGGGTGAGGGCACGCTGATATTTCCGCCACCCAGCAGAATAAAGACGCTGACAGGGCGATCCAGCAGAATATCGCTGTCTTCGAGGGTATAGAGCGGGTGAGGGCGTAACTGGATGCGCAGATGCAAATCTCCGGATCGGCCCTTGCCTGAAGGGGGCGCGTAACCTTCGCCCTTGAGACGCAGTTCATCGCCCGGCAGTACCCCTGGGGGAATGGTCACGGTCAGGACGCGGCGGCTGATCTGCCGTCCACTTCCGCGGCAACTGAGGCAGCGGGTACGCTTGGAGTAACCGCGTCCATCGCAATCTTCACAGTGATTCAGGTTTTTACCGTGTCGTACTCGACCACTGCCTTGGCATTGGGTGCAAAGCTGGCTGTGTCCATGTTCCTGAGTGCCTTGACCTTCACATTCCACGCATTCCCTGGCCGATTCGAGGACGGCCTCGGCTTTGCCGCCAAGGCAAAGCTGCTCGATGTCGAGTTCGATATCCTGGTTGCGATCCGCGCCATGAGACTCTGTCTTGCCTGTCGGGGAGGCGCTTTCATCATCGGTGCGAGCCGACTCGAACGGTTCCAGCAGGAGATCGCAGGCGGCGCTGAGGCGGGCAAACATCTCATGGGCTTCGGGCGCGGGGTTGCGATCCGGATGCCAGAGCATCGCCAGATGGCGAAAAGCCTTTTTGATGGCATGGGGAGTGGCATCGCGCCCAACTCCGAGCAGTTTTCGCGCTTCGGCTGTTTTCACGGCGTTACATTCTTGGAGCAGTGGATTTCAGGGAAATATACACTCGACCGAGTGTTCATGGAGCCGAAGATTTCTCTGATTGCAGCAGGAAATCCGTGCCCGGAGCGTGGTTCGAAAGCGTACTGCGCGCAGACATTCATTCATGCGACAATCCGCCACCTGCCCGGGTGGTGAAACTGGTATACACAGCAGACTTAAAATCTGCCGCCGCAAGGCTTACGGGTTCAAGTCCCGTCCTGGGCACCATAGGCTTGGACAATCTTATTCCATTCCGTCCTAAAACCCCTGTAACTGCAATGCTCCAGGGGTTCGCTCCAATCGCACAACGATGATGGTATGCGCGCTTCGTGACAGTTTGATTGGTGTGGACAAGCCTTTGTGTACGTGATACTACCTAGTTCGTAGGGCGTGAAGAAATTATCGCCATACCTGAGGGTCGGTCCAGTATCTTTTGGATCGTGTGTTGGTCACTTCATCAAGGGGGCATCATGGGATTCTTCAGTTTCATCAAGGACGCGGGCGAGAAATTACTGGGCATCAAAAAAGCACAGGCACAGCCGTCACCAGCGGACACTCAGGCAGCCGATCTTGAGGCGGCCAAGGGCATCGTCGACTACATCAATAAAATGGGGTTACAGGTAAACGATCTCAGCGTTGTCGTCGATACGGCGCAGAGCACCGTCAAGGTCTCAGGGGAGGCCGCCGATCAGGCAACGCGCGAAAGAGTCGTGCTCTGTTGCGGCAACACGAGTGGCATCGAAAGAGTCGAGGATGCCATGACTGTCAAGGAGGCTGCGCCTGAAGCTCAATGGCATACCGTCGTGAAGGGCGATACGCTGTGGGCGATTTCGGAAAAGTTCTACGGCAAGGGTCAGGGCAAGGAGTACAACCGGATTTTTGAAGCCAACCGCCCGATGCTCACCCATCCTGACAAGATTTATCCCGGGCAGATGCTGCGTATCCCGCCGCTGGGCTGATCTCTCTACGAGGGACGGGGCCGCAAGCCCCATGCACCTCTCAGGAAGGCAGGAAAGGCTGAAAACCTTGACAGGTTTTCAGCCTTTTTTGTTTCTGGTGTACAGTTCCCGGATGAATCGTCTCTTAAAGCTGAAGGCAGGTGTCATGTTGCTGGGCGTAATGATGCTATGCCCGGTATCGTTTGCTCAGAGGGCGCAACCCAATGAGCATGTTCTCATGCTGAGTGCGCGGGTAAGTGAATCGCCTGCAAGAATTCATCTGAAATGGCCAGCCAAGCCGACGCCGGTGGAGAGTTATACCGTCTACCGGAAAAACAGGGATGCGACATCCTGGGGAACAGCGATTGCGACTTTGAACGGTAGTGCGGTTTCTTATGTGGATAAGGACGTCGTTGTTGGCCAGACATATGAATACAGAATCTCAAGCGGAAACTATACGGGTTATATCTGGTCCGGGATAAAGGTGCCGCCCGTGGAATTTCGCGGCAAGGTCATCCTGCTGGTAGAGGCTGAACAGGCGGCAGAACTGATTGTCGAACTCGAAACCCTCAGAAATGACCTGATCGGCGACGGCTGGACTGTCCTGCGCCACGACGTGTCAAGAGACGCAACACCGCAGTCGGCGCGGGCTCTGGTTCAGGTGGAGTACAACGCGGATCCAGCCAATGTGAAAGCCGTATTCTTATTGGGCAACATTCCTGTTTTCAGGTCAGGGGATATTGCGCCGGATGGACACCGGGATCATCTGGGTCCATGGCCGGCAGATGTGTGCTATGGAAATGTGACCGGAATATGTGACAACTCTCCCACGCTGATCCCCGGTATCGTGCAATTACAGGTGGGGCGGGTGGATCTTGAGAAGATGCATGCCTTCGAGAAGAGCGCGACAGAACTTTTGCGGCAGTACCTAAATAAAAACCATCGATACAGAACAGGTCGGATGACAACAACGAAGGATGCTTTTGTTTCCAACGGGTTTGGTGATTGGGGCGATCGTGCCGCCACCTATAACGGTTACAGGCTTTTCCCGGTACTGTGGGGACCCAATGCGCGGGTCGATGATGGGTCATGGGAGACGTATCTTTCTCAGAACACCTATACATGGGGACACATTAATGGAGGGGGCGGTTATACGTCCTGTGCCGCAGCCGGTGGCATGTTGACGACAAGCCGCCTTGCTTCCGAGAACTATGGAATCATCTTTGTCCAAACTTTTGGCAGCTTTTTTGGGAACTGGGATACCCACAATAATTTTATGCGTGCGTTTCTAGCCATGCCGGACTATGGTTTGACCAGCGCGTGGACCGGGCGGCCGAACTGGTTTTTTCACCATATGGCGCTGGGCGAAACAATCGGCTACAGCACTCAACTGACGCAAAACAATTTTTCAGCGTACTCGCCGCCAGGCGTTGTCTCAAGAGGTATCCATACTGCTCTGATGGGAGATCCGACCTTGCGGATGTTTCCGATACGTCCGCCGACAAATTTGCAGGCAAACAGCGTGTCGGGCGGAACACGGTTGAAATGGATCGCTTCCAGGGATAGGGAGGTTACTCATTACTATGTCTACGGTGCGCTAAATCCGGACGGGCCTTATACGCGGCTTGTCATTACAGAGGGAACCCATTGGACGCACGTAAACCCCGGAAACACAAGGTATTACATGGTTCGCGCTTCCAAACTGACTGTAACGGGAAGCGGAAGCTTTTATAACCTGAGCCAGGGGGCGATGGCGGGCGCTGCATCCCAGCCCAGTACCGCAATCAGGTATGACTAAGTTCCTCACGAATCACGCGGCGCAGGATAGATTCCATTTGATCCCCCCTCATGACATCGTGAAGCGCCTGATTGATGAGGGTCTGATAGCCACGCTCTCCGGCCTTTGACTTGAAAAACTCAATGATTGCCGTATCCAGCATGATCGACACGCGCTGTTTGCCGAGTTTTTCTCGAACAGCCGCCGCCCATTGCTCGCGACCAACTTCCTTGCCCCCCACTCTAAATCGGGCGTGGTCAAAGAACTCAGGGGTAAGCGGAGGGGCATCATCCCTGTCTGAAGTATCCAACTGTCCTGTAGTAGTAATCTGCTTCATAGGGTTCGGCCTCACGCATAGAAATAATCCGAATTTCGTCATCGGATTCAACATGCACAACGAAAACAACCAGGCTTCCGAGAAGACCTAAAGCGATCATTCGCTGTTCGCCGTAATCCTCTCGAATATCCTCTGACAACGCTAACGGCTCTCCGAAAACCTTGAACGCATCGGCAAAGTCCAGCCCATGCTTTTTCAGGTTTTGTAGCCGCTTGGATTCGCACCATGTGAACTTGATTTTTTCATTATACATACGATTATATGTATTTTCAAGAAAAATTAAAAAAAGCTCGCCGTTGTTCGTTGAGACTGAACCACCTGCAAACCCATTGCTGTGACAAGAGCTTGCAGGTGGAGAGTGGACAGCCGTCAAAAACCCAGGCAGGCGACGTAGACCGCGCTGTCGTCGAGGCTGGCGACGCTGACTGCCGGGCCAGCGGTGGTGACTCCGGCACGCATCGAGCCGGTTGAGGTCTCGCCATCGTCCATCGTGTTGTCGAGTTGTCGAACGAGTTTGCCGGGAATGCCCGCCGAACAGATTGCGTAGCTACCCGGCACGCCCAGAGGGGCCGCCGCGCCGCCGGACTGGATGCCGATGCGCCCGCCTATGCCGTTGGAGGGCAGAAAGCCGGGGTCGGTCGTGTCGGTTGAGCCGGTGGCGAGATTGGCGAACCGGATGTGCTGCCAGAAGTAAATGCTCTCAGTGCTTGCTGTGGCGGCATCGTCCCAGTTGCCGCCGATGACGCCGTCTGCGTTGCCGGCGGTCGTGCAGGCCGGAGTGCCCGATGGGCAGACATGGGATGGCGCGCGTCCGTCATCACCCGGCAGGGCGCGGAACTTGTCCTGGTAGGCGTAGAAGATCGTTTGAATGTTGCGAAAATCCTGGGCCAGATTTTTTACTTTGGCGCTGTTGATGAGCTCCTGGCCTTTGAGTACGCCGCCGATCAGCAGGCCGATGATGACGAGGACAATCGCTATTTCGACGAGGGTGAAGCCGGATTGTCTGGCGGTGGGTCTTGTTCTCATGAGAATCCTCCTTAGAGTGGTAATGACGCGAACGTCACAGGCGTCCGCTGCGGGCGAGGCGGGCAATGAAAAGCGGATGAGCAATCCAGCGCAGCAGGTCGTCGAAGGCGGGTGTCGGTTCTCCGGCTTCAAATGTGGGTGAGGTGGACGAATGAGTGGTGTTGAGTCCGTCGGCCTGCCGGTTTGGGCCGGTCGAAAAAACGACGGCGACGATGCGGGAATCTGCCGTGCTGATCAGATTTCCATCGTGATCCTTGATCTGGATGGAGCCGCTCGGTAGGGTGGAAAGCGAGATCGTGCCCTCAGCGAAATTCTTGTCTGGCCGGTAGCGCCAGTGCCCTGTCCACGGCTGAGTTGCGTTGGCACGTGGGCTGCCCCAGGGGTCGTGAGCGGGCAGGCCGAGCGTGCGCCAGGGCAGATAGCCGGGGACGTTGAATGTGCAGGGAGGTCCCTGTTCCAGCCCGTAGGCGGAACTCGCGGGGTCGGACTCGATACTCGGGCATGGCAGGCGGCCCTGAACCAGGGCGAAGCCGATGAGTGCGTCGGTAATGTTGTCGAGCATTTCTTCGGCGGCGCGGCGCTGGCTGGCTTCGGCGCGCATGGCGAGCGGCGTGACAAGAAGGCTGGCAATCAGGCCAAGCACGACGAGCACGATAGCCATCTCGATCAGGGTGAAGCCGCGTCGACCTGCCTTCACGCTCACGGTATGCATCGGATCAAATCCTCGCTGGCAGGTTGGTGAGGGTCGGCAATTGCGTAGTGTCGATAGCCGACATAGTTGCCCGTGCCGGTGGTGGTGCTAGCGTGGTTCGTTCCTTCGAGGTATTGGCCGGGATCCGCGCGCTCGGTTGCTGTTTTTCGCCGTTGAGGTGCGCTACCCCGTAGCCGCTCGCCGCCGAACAGCACGAGGGCGCGGCAGGTTTCGGTTGCAGAGATTGGCGCGGAGACGGTCGAATCGGTCAGTGTCGCCGTCAGACAGGCGCTGTCGTCTGTGCAGGCGACGAAACGTACTTGGTCGCGCCCGTTGTCGTGACGTTGCGCTGACGCGATGCCGAGCGTGGCGCTGTCGGGCAGGCGCCCCTGCGCGCGGTTGCCGATGAGGGTCTCGGCCTGGGTGGTGAGAAATACCGCGCCGGGACTGCCCGGGCTGGTATCGGCGAGTTGTGATTGCAGTGCCGTGGCCGCAGCATCGAGAATGCCGTCGATCATGCCGGGGAAATCGGATCGCCTGCGCAGGGCATCGAACAGTTCATCGACGGTGATCCAGACGGCGATGTCGTTTACGTTCGTTTCCGGCTCTCCATGAACGATGTCGATATTGCCGGAAATGTCGCTGGCGTAGTGTCGGTCGAGAAAATCGGGCAGATCATCGGAGGCACTTGTGCTGCCTGGACAGCGTTGTGCGCTGGCGGAGGGGCGAGACTGGCCGGGCCGTGCGGCTCCTGGAGCCAGGATCACTGCGATGACGTCGTGCTCTGCTCCGCTGATCGCGCGTCCGGTTGGGGAGACGATTCTGAATTGTCCGGGGCTGTCCCAGTTGAGAATCAGTGGTTTGGGGTTGTGCTTGACACTGCCTGCGACCGCGTACCACAGGCATTGCCCGTGACTGTCGCGCAGGATCGGCAGCCCCAGGGTGCGGTGCGGAAAGCGGCCAAAGGCTCCGTGATCCCGGACATTGCAGGCTCCGAGGGAGACCGAACCGCTGTTGGTTCTATCGGGGCACGGCAGGTAACCGATGCCCTGGCCGTCGTGGTTCAGTTCCGGGTAGCTGAAGGCGTAGCCAATGAGCGCATCCCTGGCCTGATCGAGTGCAGCCATGCTGCGCGTGTTGATACGCTGCCCGGATTGCTGCGCGAGGTGCCCGGAAGTGGTCAGCGCGGCGGATGCCACAAGCAACAGCAAAAGCACGGCAGGAAGCAGTGCTCCGCCATGCGAGGACCGGGCGCTTGGCGTGCGCGGCGTCATGGTTCGGATTTCCTGTCCTGGAGGGGCCAGTTTTGCCCTGGGGACAAGGTTCGCCGCCGTCCGGAAATCTCCGTGCCCGGAACGCCATTGCCGATACGAATGGCGGGTTCGGTGGCGGGGTCGACTGGTTCGCCGTCGAACCACAGGGCGACGATGCGTCCGCCGCGCCATAGAATTCCGTCAAAGCGGCGCTTGGGAGGTGATGGCGTCACGGGGATGGGGGTGGGAATGGCAGGGGGTGCGGGTTTTGTTTCCAGCGTGCGGCGCTCGGTGGCGGAGAAGAAGACGCGTCCGTCAAGTGTGGTGGGCGTTTGTCGGAGTCGGGATGGCAGCGGCGGAGCGTTTTGCTCCAGGGCAAACGCCTGGGATGCCGTGGAAAGCGTGAATGAAAACAGGAGAAGCCCGCGCGTGTTCAGCATGTTCGTTCAAGAAGACGGCACGAGGCTGATCCGGTCGAATTCGCAGTGCGCCCATAGCGTGGTGGGCGCAATATCGGTTTCCCGTCGCAGGGAACAGCCTGCGGGGATGACATGCCCCGGGGCGCCGGTAACGATGGCATTGAGCGCAAGCAACGCCTCTTCGTGCAGGAGGCCGGTTTCGATATGCACGCGCTGGAGGGTGATGACCGGCAGGTTCTCGGGGGCAGGGAACGCGGGTTGTCCGGGCTGGACGTTCAGGATGGGCTCGATGATATGGGGGAGTGCTTCGATCTGGCGGGTGAGTTGATCCCATTCGGATTTTTCGGCAGGCATGCTTTCCAGCGCGGTTTTTACGAGGGCAAAACGTTTTGCGCGTGCCACGCGCGCGGCTTCGGTCTCAAGGGCGCTGGCGAGCAGTGAGGTGGTTTTCTGTGTGTCTGCGCGCGCGTCGTTTCGTTTTGCTTCGGCCTCAGAGCGCCAGATGGTGGACAGAATCCATAACAACAGCGCGCCAGTGAGCGCGGCGATGCAGCAAAGCAAGGCGCGGCGTAACACCGGGGGCACGGCAAAACGCGGTGATTGCATCGACTGTAACGGGAGAAGAATCGGTATTGGCATGTTCATGGCGCTTCCCGTCCCGGCAGAGCGAGCGTGGTATCGAGCCGCAGAAGTAAGGTACCGGAGTCGATGTGCGCTCTCATGGGCGAGTCGTGCTGCTTTTGCCAGAGTGAGACCAGTTTGTCGGCGGCGGTTTTTGGCGTTTCGTTGCCGGTGAGTGAGATTTCGAGTTCGATGCTGGCCAGGGGTGTGTCGACTGGGAGGCTTTCGGTGTCGCCGGTTTGCGGGGCCTGGGATTCGTCCCGCTTCCAGGTCAATGATTCCAACCGTGCCCAAGGAGCCTTGTCGAGCAGACCGGCGATGGCCTGAAGGATGCTGATTGGGGCAATCCCCTGATCCAGGGCGAGACTTTCGGCCTTGTCGAGCCAATCGTCGGGGAAGTCTGCGCCCGACTCGGTGGCGGCTTCCGTTTTCAGTTTTTCCAGTTCGTTTTGCAGCTTTTCTCGTTCGGCAACGAGTTGTCCGGTTTCCCGGTGCAAATGGCGGGTGTCGATGAACTCAGCGGTGCTTGCCGCCAGTCCGGCGGCAAGCATGACTGCGGTGACAATCCATATGGCGCGGCGAGCGTGGGTGAATTGGCGTGCACGGCGCAACGGATGGCAGTTGTAATGCCCGGGGGTACCGCCCTGGCGGGTTTCCCGCAGGGCCAGCGCGAGAACGTCCGCACTACCACCGGAGTATCGGGCAATGTCGATGAAATCCATGCTGTTATTTGAGGCTGAAGCCAGTTCCCGCAGGAGCGGAAAATCGGCTTCAGCCGCGAGCACGATTATCGGAACTGACCCTTCGATAAGTCGTTGCGAAGGCAGCCAGGCCAGGGTTTGCGTGAGTTCATCGCGGTAGGCGGGCAGGCTCTCGGGAAGTGTTGCTGCTCTGGCGGTGATGGTGCGCGAGAAGGCAAGGCGGTGTTGCCGGAAAAGAATCTGACGCATGCAGCCTGCTCCGAAGGTGAGCAGCAGGCTCTGCGGCGGCAATGTGCGCTGGCGGCGATACCAGTGCTCGACCAGGAAGGGCACGCTGGTGAGGCGTGGCGCGTCGATCTGGCCTTTTATTCCGGCTTCGCTCAAACCATCCAGCCAGAGGGTGATGGATGTTGAACGTGGAATGGCAGAGAGCAGCACGTTCAGGCCGTCTTCCGAACCGGCGGGCAGGGGAGTCGCACTCGTGAACGCGGCATCCGGAAAGCGTTGTGTCAGCTTGCGCTCGACGAGATGAAGCCGGTCGGCGCGTGAGGTGTGCGGCAGGCGTTCGATGATGTGGCGTTCATCGGCCAGATCGGCAACGAGGGACGTGCGGCGACGCACAACAGCCAGCCAGTCCTGGAGTTTCATTCTGGCTCTTTTGTCTTCGGCCTCAATCCTCAACTCATGTTCGATGCCGCTTGCCGTGTGCCGCCAGATGTCGAGTCCCTGCGCGTGAATGACCAGAGAATGTTCCATGGTGCGCTTCAAACCGGCAGGCGGGTGATGATGTCGTAAATCGGGCCGAGGACGGCGATGGCGATCCAGAACATCAACAGGCCCATGACGATGGTGAGCGCTGGTTCGATACTGGCTTGCAGACGTTCGATGGCCTCGCGGGCGTCGCGTTCATAGAAGTAGACGAGTTGGCCGAGGGCGCTGTCGAGCCGTCCGGTCTGTTCGCCCACTCTCAGCATCCGGGTGACGAGCCTGGGGAAAAGTCCGGTGGATTCAAAGGCGCTGGCAATGCCCCGTCCGGCGGCAATGTGCGCGCCGGCCGCTTCGATGCCGTAGCGAATCGACAGATTTGGCGTGGCGCGTGCCGTGCTGGCGAGCGCGTCGATCACGGTGATGCCGCTGGCGTATAGCATGGCGAGCAGGCTGGCGGTACGGGCTAGTATCAGCCGTTGCGTGATGGGGCCGATGAGCGGCAGCCGTAGCGCAAGGGCGTGCAGCCGTCGGCGCAGAAGCGGGCGCCGCGCCGCGATCATGCTGATCGCAATGGTGAGCACAATGAGCGTTGGCGGCAACAACCAGGCATATTGGCTGAACCAGTCGGAAAACCCGATCAGCAGGCGTGTCGACAGGGGCAATTCCTGTCCGTTGCTGCGGAACAGGATGGCAACCTGCGGCACGACCTGGGTCAACGCCACCACGATTGCCACGGAAAGCACGCTTCCGACAACGAGCGGGTAAATGACGATTTTGCGGGCGTTGGCCCTGATCTCATCGGCTCGGGCGAGGTCTGCGGCGATCTGGCGCAGTACGGGGGCGATGTCGCCGGTCGCCTCGCCTGCGTGCAGCATGCATCGGAATACTTCGTCGAAGACTTGCGGATGCTGCTTCATGGCAGAGGAAAGCGGCTGTCCGCGTTCGACCTCGGCGTGCAGGTCGGAGGCAATGGCCTTGATACCGGACTGTTTCTGCCCCTCGGCGAAGTCGGCAAGGACATCGAGTATCGGAACTCCTGCGCCAAACATTTGTTCGAGATGAAAACAGAAGTGGATCAGTTCGCGGCGGGAGACGCGCTGCCTGCCTGATAGCCACGAGGCGGGTTTGACGTGAATCGGTTCCAGTCCGCGCTCGCGCAGGCGCGTTTCGAGTTCAGAGGGGTTCAAAGCCTGGGTTTCGCCCTGCACGATTCGTCCGTGTGTGTCGCAGGCGCGGTAACGGTAGCGGCTCATTACGCTTCCCTCATACCTGGCAGGGGTTCTGCCGGAGATGCGAGTGGCCCCAGAACACGGATCAGTTCTTCGGGTGAGGTGCTTCCTTCCAGAACCTTTGATCGTCCATCGTCGCCGAGGCTGAGATACCCTTCTTGCACGCGGGCCGCGCGCGCGATCTCGGCAGGGGAGGCTCCGGTGGCGATGAGTTCTCCGAGCGTCTCATCCATGTTCAAAACTTCAAAAACCGGCAATCGACCGCGATATCCCCGTCCGGCGCAGGCCGGACAAGCGCTTGCATGGGCAAGGATGAGTCCGTTGCCGCTGCTTTCGTCGGGCAGGCCGAGGCGTTTGCATTCCACGGCGCTTGCCGGGGCCGGGCGGCGGCAGTTTGGGCACAGGCGGCGCACGAGGCGTTGCGCGACCACGCCGCGCAGGTTGTCGGCCAGCAGTGCCGGACGGATGCCGAGATCGAGCAGGCGTGCAATGGAACCGATGGCGGAATTGGTGTGGAGAGTGGCGAAGACGCGATGCCCGGTCATTGCTGCACGAAGCGCCATTTCAGCCGTTTCGTGATCGCGTATTTCGCCGACGAGAATGATGTCCGGGTCTTGCCGCAGCAAGGCGCGGATGCCGGTGGCGAAACCGATTTTCACCGCTTCGTTCACGGTGGTCTGACGGACGCGCGCCATTGGGAATTCAACCGGGTCTTCCAGCGTCATGATGTTGACGGCCTCGTCGTCGAGGTGATCAAGCATGGCGTAAAGGGTGGTGGTTTTGCCGCTGCCGGTGGGGCCGGTGACGAGGGTCAACCCTTCGGGGTAGGCCAGCATGCGCTCGACGGCTGTGAGCCGCGCGGCATCGAACCCGATTCTGTCCAGCGGGACGATGCCGCGCCGATAGTCGAGGATACGCAGCACGATGT
>JAITWP010000263.1 GCA_031285365.1 Azoarcus sp. | reverse complement strand
CAAGATTCTTGAACGGAACCAAAACGGTGACGTCATGATGGGGAGCCTTGACCACCCTCAGCACGAGTTCGGTGATGATTCCCAGAGTGCCTTCGGAACCCGTGATCAGTTGGGTCAGTTTGTAGCCCATGCTGGACTTGGCCACGTTCGAGCCAAGCTTGAGGATTTCGCCATCCGACATGACGACGGTCATGCCGCGCACATAGTCTCTTGTTACGCCGTACTTTATCGCGCGCATTCCGCCCGCGTTGGTAGACACGTTTCCACCAATGGAACCAAGCTTCTGGACGGGATCGGGCGGATAGAAAAGGCCAAGTTCCAAAGCTGCCGCCTTGAGATCCTTGATAAGCACACCAGGTTGCGCAACTACGCCAAAGTGCTCCAGGTCGAAGCTCAAGATTTTGTTCATGCGGGAAGTGCAGAGCACCACGCCGCCAAGCATCGGAACAGCGCCGCCAACAAGGCCGGTGCCGGAGCCTCTTGTTGTAACAGGAATGTTATTTGCATAACAAATCTTTATGATTTCCGAAACTTCTTCCGTTGTCAAAACGTCTATCGTGACTACGGGCATCCTGGTTCCGTAAAGCGGCATTGCGTCACGGCTGTAATCGGGGTTAACGTCGTCGCCGGAAACGACCCTTCCCGGTACTATTTTTTCGAGCATCGCAATGATCTCGGGTGTCACTTGGTTGTAAGCCATAATCGAAACTATTCCCTTCAATTCAAGGTTTATGAGCGTCCATGATCTCCGAATACTCTCATCTGGCATGTCGCCGACAAGCAGTGTCCGAAGCCGAAACCGAAACCGAAGCCGAAACCTACAGCATCTTCGGAAGCAAGGCTGTGATGAGTTTCCCGGATTCCTGATGCTGCGTTATGTGGATTTCCCGCATCCGCCCTGTGATCGAGGCTCGCAGCAGACGATCACGGCTCTCGGGCTGAAGCCGATATAACGGGAAACTTGAAGAGGGTGGTCCTCAAAAATCCGCAGTATCCGGATCAGGCCCGATGCGTCCTCTCGGGTTGTCGAGATCATCCAGCAGGGCAATATCCTCGGCATCGAGCCGGAAATCGAAAATCTGGAAATTTTCACGGATACGTTCCGGCCTGACCGATTTCGGAATCGTGATCAAACCGCTGTCCAGATGCCAGCGCAGCACGATTTGCGCTGCCGTTTTTCGATGTTTTTGTGCAATGCCCAGAACCCGCTCGTCGTTCAGCAAGGCTCCTCCCTGCCCCAACGGACTCCAGGACTCGGTAACGATTCCATGCTGGGCATGAAACGCGCGCAGGGAACGCTGCTGAAAATACGGGTGCAGTTCGATCTGGTTGACCGATGGCGTCACTCCGGTTTCGTCCAGCAGGCGTTGCAAGTGCGGAATCTGAAAATTGGACACGCCAATCGAACGCGTGCGCCCTTCATTCTTCAGTGCGATCAACGCGCGCCAGCTATCAAGATAGCGGTCCCTGCGCGGCATCGGCCAATGGATCAGATAAAGATCGACGTAATCGAGCTTCAGCCGCCGCAGGCTTTCATCACAGGCACGCAATGCCTCGTCGTAGCCTTGGTGACTGTTCCATAATTTGGTGGTCACGTAAATTTTTTCGCGAGACACACCCAAGGCAGATATTCCTTTCCCAACGCCCGTCTCATTGCCGTAAACAGAAGCCGTGTCGATCAGCCGATAGCCCGCCGTAAGCGCAGTGGAAACGGCAGCGGCGGTTTTTTCTTCCGGGATCTGCCAGGTACCAAATCCGAGTTGCGGGATCTTTGATCCGTCATTCAGGGAGAGAACGAATTGCGTCATGGCGAACCCCTTACTGGCGTGGAGCAACAAATGTTGGGATTGTAGCCAACCTGGGCAAAAGAGAGGGCTACAATCCACCCGGTAGAATTCTGATGTACTGAACTGTCTTTTGAGGCCGCCCCCAGCAAGCCTGAAGAACTGTCACAGGACGGCGTGATGAAGACTTGTCGGAAACCGTTTTGAGAGAACACCATGCCCATCGAACCCTTGCTCATTGGTAAAAATGGCGATAAGGAAGTCTTTCTGCTGCCTGGACAGGCCAACCGCCACGGTCTCATCACCGGCGCAACCGGCACCGGTAAAACGGTGACGTTGCAGGTTTTGGCCGAACGTTTCAGCAGTATCGGTGTTCCGGTCTTCATGGCCGACGTCAAGGGCGATCTGTCCGGAATGTCGCAGGCGGGCGCTGCCTCGGAGAAGTCCAAGCAGCGCCTGGAGACATTGCAATTGCCCGAGCCTGAATACAGCGCGTTTCCGGTGGTGTTCTGGGATGTGTTCGGCAAACAGGGACATCCGATGCGGGCGACGACTTCGCATTTGGGGGCGTTATTGCTGTCGCGCGTTCTGATGTTGAATGACACGCAGGAAGGTGTGTTGTCGATGGTGTTCAAGATCGCCGACGACAACGGCCTTTTGCTCCTGGATCTCAAGGACTTGCGCTCAATACTGCAATTCGTCGGAGAGAATGCCAGGGAATTCATCACCCAATACGGCAATGTCTCGGCGGCAAGCGTCGGCGCAATCCAGCGCGGGTTGCTCTCCCTCGAACAGCAGGGAGGAGATCTTTTCCTCGGCGAGCCGATGCTCAATATCGACGACCTGCTGCAAACCGACCAGGGGCGCGGAGTCGTCCACATCCTGGCAGCAGACAAGTTGCTCAATACACCGATGCTGTATTCGACGATGTTGCTCTGGCTGCTTTCCGAACTGTTCGAGCGTCTGCCCGAAGTCGGCGACCCGGAAAAACCGAAACTGGTGTTTTTCTTCGACGAAGCGCATCTGCTATTCAAGGATGCCTCGCGCGTGCTGCTCGACAAGATCGAACAGGTGGTACGTCTGGTGCGATCAAAGGGCGTGGGCGTGTATTTCGTGACGCAGAACCCAACCGATATTCCCGACAACGTACTGGGTCAGCTTGGCAACCGCGTCAATCATGCGTTGAGGGCATTTACCGCGCGCGACCAGAAAGCAGTCAGGGCAGCAGCGCAAACGCTGCGCGCCAATCCGGCAATCAATACCGAAACGGCGATTACCGAACTGGGGGTCGGCGAGGCGCTGGTATCGTTCCTCGATGAGAAGGGGCGTCCCAATATTGTGGAGCGCGTCTATATCATGCCCCCAGCCAGCCGTATCGGTCCGGCCAACGATGCCGAACGCGCCCAGGTACAGGCCAACTCGTTGTTGAAAGGCATCTACGACCAGGCAATCGACCGTGAATCGGCCTATGAACTACTGGCGGCGCGGGCAGAGCAAATGAAGGCGCAAACCCTGACGGGTGCGGGCAAATCGACAACGGGAGGCGCCGGCGGAAGTTCCGGAGGCTCTTCCTCCAGCGGAGGCATTTTGTCCGATCTCCTGCTGGGCACCGGTCGCCGTGAAGGTCTTCTGTCTGC
>JAITWP010000147.1 GCA_031285365.1 Azoarcus sp. | reverse complement strand
AACCGGCAGACCACGACGATGACGGACGCCACGGTAGCAACCCAGATCCATCAGGCGCTTGACGCTCATGGTCACTTCGCGACGCAAATCGCCCTCGACCACGAAACGCCCCACTTCTTCGCGCAGCTTCTCCATATCCGATTCGGTGAGATCCTTGACCTTGACCGAACGCGCAATACCGGCAGCGTCACAAATTTTCTGGGCGCGCGAACGACCGATCCCATAGATAGCGGTCAGCGCAATCTCGGCATGCTTGTGATTGGGGATATTGACCCCAGCAATACGAGCCATCCGTGTACCTCGTAAATATTAAATGCGAAACGTTGTATTGTAGTACAACTGACAAAAAGGAATCAACCCTGACGCTGTTTGTGGCGCGGATCGGTACAAATGATCCTGACCACGCCCTTGCGGCGGATGATCTTGCAATGACGGCAAAGCCGCTTGACGGAAGCCTGAACTCTCATGATTGTTGCTCCTGTTTCCTGAGTTCTCTTGTGTCACTTTGTCCGGAATACGATCCGGCCCTTGGTGAGGTCGTAGGGGGTCAACTGAACGGTCACCTTGTCGCCCGGCAGGATGCGGATGTAGTGCATGCGCATCTTGCCGGAGATATGCCCGAGCACCATATGGCCATTCTCGAGCTTGACCCGGAACATCGCGTTCGGGAGGTTTTCCGTCACCTCCCCCTGCATTTCGATTACGTCTTCCTTTGCCATCGTTACCGGACCGGGAAGCCCGCCCCCTTGAAATCTGCCTTTTTCAGCAGACTTTCATACTGGTGCGACAGTATGTGGTTCTGTACCTGATCCTTGAAATCGAGCGCCACCACTACCACGATCAGGAGTGAAGTACCGCCGAAATAGAACGGAACGTTCCACTTCAGGATCAGGAACTCGGGCAACAGACAGACCAGTGTGATGTAGGTTGCGCCCACCAGGGTAAGTCGCATCAGCACCTTATCGACATAACGCGCCGTTTGTTCGCCCGGACGGATGCCCGGCACGAACGCCCCGCTCTTCTTGAGGTTGTCCGCCGTATCGCGCGGATTAAATACGAGTGCGGTGTAGAAGAAGCAGAAGAAAATGATGGCCATCGCATACAGGATCACGTAGAGCGGCTGACCGTGCGAAATCAATGCGAGCGCATTCTTCAGCCAGATCATGCTGTCTGCGGGAATCCACTGCCCGAACGAACCCAGGAAAAGAATGATGCTCGACGCAAAGATCGGCGGAATGACCCCGGACATGTTGAGTTTGAGCGGCAAATGTGAGCTTTGTCCGCCATAGACCCGGTTACCGACCTGCCGCTTGGCGTAATTGACCAGTATCTTGCGCTGACCGCGTTCGACGAAAACAACGAATCCCGTCACCAGCACCACCAGCATGCAGACGAACAGCGCCGCCATCGCATGCATGGAACCCGTGCTGACCAGTGAGGACAGCCCGCCAATGGCATTCGGCAGCCCTGCAACGATACCGGCAAAAATGATGAGCGAAATACCGTTGCCCAGCCCGCGCTCGGTGATCTGTTCGCCGAGCCACATCAAAAACAATGTGCCGGTGACGAGCGATGTGACTGTCACGAAACGGAATATGAATCCCGGATCGAGCACCACGCCCTGGCTCTCCAGGCCGACTGCCACGGCCAACCCCTGCACAAAGGCCAGACCTACGGTGCCGTAGCGTGTGTATTGCGTGATCTTGCGTCGCCCGGCCTCGCCTTCCTTCTTGATCGCCTCAAGCGACGGCACGGCCACGGCCAGCAACTGCATGATGATCGAAGCCGAGATGTACGGCATGATCCCCAGGGTAAAAATCGTGAAGCGCGATAACGCCCCCCCGGAGAACAGGTTGAACATCCCGAGGATGCCGCCACTGTGCTGATCGAAGAAAACTTTCAGTGCTTCCTGATTGATACCGGCTACAGGCAGGTGAGCGCCAAACCGAAATACGATGATTGCGCCAATCAGAAACAGCAGACGCCGTCTCAGATCGCCGAATTTTTTGGTGGTTCCTGCCGTAGCAGCAGATTTGGACACGATTTCGTCCTTGCTTGAGCCTTGATTATTCAATTACCACAGAACCGCCCGCCGCTTCGATTGCGGCACGCGCGCCCTTGGTGGCTCCGACACCGCGCAGGACGACCTTCCTGCCGATCTCCCCAGAGAGGATGACCTTGGCCGACAGCGCATTACCGGGAACGACTCCTGCCTGCTTCAAGGTCAGGAGATCGATTTCCTCCACCGGCACACGAGCCAGTTCGGACAGACGAACCTCGACATTGAGGCCACGGGCAAGCGATATGAAACCGCGCTTCGGCAGGCGGCGTTGCAGCGGCATCTGGCCGCCCTCGAAACCAACTTTGTGGAAACCGCCGGCACGCGACTTCTGTCCCTTGTGGCCCCGGCCGCAAGTCTTGCCCAGACCGCTGCCGATGCCCCGACCGACACGCTTGGCGGCAGACTTCGAGCCAGCGCCCGGTTTGATGTTATTCAGGCGCATGTCATTAACCCTCGCACTTGAGCAGATAGGACACTTTATTGATCATGCCGCGCACACGTGGCGTATCGGGCAATTCAACGCTGTGATTGAGGCGGCGAAGCCCCAGACCGCGCACCGTGGCACGGTGAGGTTGTATGGTTCCGATCAGGCTCTTGACCAGGGTGACCTTGATTTTCTTGTCGGACATCGCTTACCCCATGATTTCCTGGACGCTCTTGCCACGCTTGGCCGCGATTTCCGCCGGTGAATTCACCGACAGCAGGCCGTTGAGCGTGGCACGCACGACGTTATACGGATTGGTGGAACCGATGCACTTGCAAATGATGTCGGTCACGCCCATGACTTCAAACACCGCACGCATCGGGCCGCCGGCGATGATGCCGGTTCCATTCGGGGCCGGCTGCATCAGCACAGAGGCTGCGCCATGTTTGCCGATCACGGTGTGATGCAGGGTCCCGTTCTTGAGGGAGACCTTTTTCATTCTGCGGCGGGCTTCGTCCATCGCTTTCTGGACGGCCACCGGCACTTCACGGGACTTGCCCTTGCCCATCCCGATGCCACCGTCGCCGTCGCCGACCACGGTGAGTGCCGCGAAACCGAGAATCCGGCCGCCCTTGACGACCTTGGTCACGCGATTGATCGAAACCATCTTTTCGCGCAGACCGTCATCGCGCTCCTCGGAGGCTTGCTTGCGCTGGTTTTGTTGCTTGGCCATTCGTAAACCCCTTTAGAACTTCAGACCGCCTTCGCGGGCAGCTTCAGCCAACGTCTTGACGCGACCGTGATAGAGGAAACCGGCACGATCGAAAGCCACGGTCTCGATCCCGGCGGCTTTTGCGCGCTCGGCAATCAGCCTGCCCACTTCTGCGGCAGCGGCCTTGTTGCCGCCACTGGGCATCCGGCCACGCACATCCGCTTCGAGCGTGGAGGCCGAGGCCAGCACCTTCGAACCACAGCCGGAAATAACCTGGGCATACATATGGCAATTCGACCGGAACACGGTCAGGCGCACATACTTCAACTCCGCAAGTTTGGCGCGAGTTTTGCGCGCGCGGCGAAGACGAGATTCTTTTTTGTTCATGATACGGTCGCCTTACTTCTTCTTGGTTTCCTTGATCACAACCTTTTCATCCGAATAACGGACGCCCTTGCCCTTGTAAGGCTCGGGAGGACGGTAAGCCCGTACCTCGGCTGCGACTTGACCGACGCGTTGCTTGTCGATCCCCTTGATGATGATTTCGGTCTGGGTCGGCGTTTCAGCCTTCACCCCGTCCGGCAACTGGTATACGACCGGATGGGAAAACCCGAGCGAGAGATTGAGCCTGCCTTCCTGCGCCTGGGCACGATAGCCGACGCCGACGAGGTTCAACTTTCTCTCGAAGCCCCTGGTCACTCCCGTCACCATGTTGTTGACCAGTGCGCGCATGGTGCCGGAAAACGCGTTGCCGTTCACCGCGCCCTCGCGGGGCTTGAACAGCAGCGTATCGCCTTCGCGCTCCACCGCGACCGAAGG
>JAITWP010000096.1 GCA_031285365.1 Azoarcus sp. | reverse complement strand
GCCCGCGCGGGCCGAGAGACGGTGAGCTTCGGTATTGCAACGCCAGCGACGGTGCATGGACGGTGCGAGGTGCGTGACCTGAAACCGGTGCTCCGGCTTGAAACCCCCTGGGGGCTGGCCGAATGCATGTTGCGGATGCCAGGTGTCCATAACGCTCTCAATGCCCTGGCCGCGGCCACCGCCTGTCTATCTGCGGGTGCGCCTTTGAGCGCGGTGACGACGGGGCTTTCCAACTGCGAAGGTGCGCAGGGCCGGTTACAACGGCGCGCGGGTCCTCGCGGAACCCTGGTGCTCGACGACACGTACAACGCCAACCCGGATTCGGTACGCGCGGGTATCGATGTGCTCGCCTGCATGCCGGGCCGAACGGTTCTCGTTTTCGGTGACATGGGCGAGGTGGGAGAAAGCAGTGCGCGGGTGCATACCGAAGTAGGCATTTACGCGAAAAGCAAAGGAGTGGGTTGTTTGTATACGCTGGGCACCATGAGTGAGAATGCTGCGAAAAGCTTCGGGGAATGCGGACGACATTTTTCGTCAGTTGAAACACTGGTGGAAACGCTCGCATCCAACCTCGATACCGACGATACGGTTCTGGTGAAAGGTTCGCGCTTCATGCGCATGGAACGGGTGGTCGAGGCGCTGACCCACTCCGCTCCGGGGGGGAACGACTGATGTTGCTCGAATTGGCGAAATGGCTCGAACATTTTTATCGTGGTTTCAATGTAGTCAACTACGTCTCGATGCGTACGCTGCTGTCGGTGATGACGGCGCTCTTTTTCTCGCTTGCCATCGGGCCATGGGTGATCCGTTGGCTGGCAGCGAAAAAGATCGGTCAGGCGGTGCGCAATGACGGGCCGGAGACGCATCTGGTCAAGACCGGCACCCCCACGATGGGCGGCATCCTGATCCTGATCGCGGTGGTGCTGACCACGATCCTGTGGGGCAACCTTTCCAACCGTTACGTCTGGACGGTGCTTGTGGTCACGCTCGGCTTCGGCGTCATTGGCTGGTACGACGACTGGAAAAAGGTGGTGTTCCGCGATCCGAACGGGTTGGCTGCGCGCTGGAAATTCTTCTGGCAATCGGTGCTTGGCGCAGGCGCGGCGGTGTTTCTCGCGTATACGTCCCCCAGTGATTCGGCACAGATGAATCTCATCGTGCCGTTTTTCAAGGACATCGCAATTCCGTTGGGAGTGGGCGGCTTCGTCGTGCTCACCTATCTCGTCATCGTCGGCACTTCCAACGCGGTCAATCTGACCGACGGGCTGGATGGCCTTGCCATCATGCCAACGGTAATGGTGGCCGGGGCTCTTGGCATTTTTGCCTTTGCGAGTGGCCACGTCGAGTGGGCCAAATATCTGTACATCCCTTCCATCCCCGGCGCAGGAGAGCTCTGCATCGTGCTTGGCGCGATCGTGGGAGCGGGGTTGGGTTTCCTGTGGTTCAACGCTTATCCGGCGGAAGTGTTCATGGGTGATGTCGGGGCGCTCGCCCTGGGGGCGGCGCTGGGGTGCGTGGCGGTCATCGTGCGCCAGGAAATCGTGCTCTTCGCCATGGGCGGGGTCTTCGTCGTGGAAACGCTCTCGGTCATGGTGCAGGTCTCCTGGTTCAAATACACCAAGATGAGATACGGGGAGGGGCGGCGCATCCTGCTCATGGCCCCGCTGCATCACCATTTCGAGAAGAGCGGCTGGAAGGAAACGCAGGTGGTGGTTCGTTTCTGGATCATCACCCTGATGCTGGTGCTGGTGGGTCTGGCGACCCTGAAGCTGAGATAAGGACGGAGATGGAACTGGCGGGTAGATGCTTCCTCGTGGTAGGTCTGGGCGAATCCGGGCTGGCAATGGCGAAATGGCTGCGCAGCCAGGGCGCCGCCGTGCGCGTCGCCGACAGCCGCGAGAATCCGCCTAACCGTGTGGCGCTGGCGGCGTTCGACCCGGATATCGAAGTCATCTCCGGGCCGTTCAGACAGGAGACGTTCGAGGGCGTGGACGCCATCGCGCTCTCACCCGGCGTGCCCAGGGCCACGCCGGAGATTGTCGCTGCCGCCGGGAAAACGCCGATCGTCTCCGAAGTGGATTTGTTCGCCGACGCAATCAAGGTGTTTGCGCCGGGATCGAAGGTGCTGGCGATTACCGGCTCGAACGGCAAGACCACGACCACGGCGCTTGCCGCACATCTGCTGAACGGCGCGGGCGTGGAAGCGGTTGCCTGCGGCAACATTTCGCCTTCGTTGCTCGATGCGCTGATGGCAGCACTGGATGCGGACCACCTGCCCCATGTCTGGGTGCTGGAATTGTCCAGCTTTCAGTTGGAGATCACTCACCGGTTGGCGCCACATGCCGCGACGGTGTTGAATATCAGCGAGGATCACCTCGATCGCTACGATTCCATGAGCGATTACGTTCAGGCCAAGGCGCGCGTTTTCCAGAGTCCGGCGACCCTGCGGGTGCTCAATCGCAACGATGACCACAGCCTGAGTCTCGGGGGATGCGGCTCCGGTCTGGTGACGTTCGGCCTCGACCCCGCGCCGCGCGCCGGACATTACGGCATCGAGCGTGAAGCCATCTGTTTCGGCAACGAACGTTTGATCGGCCTCGATGAGTTGCCTGTCAAGGGACTGCACAACGCCGCCAATGTCATGGCCGCGCTGGCCCTGTGCCGAGCCATCGGTGTGGATACCAGGAAGATGCTCCCCTCGCTCGGGACATTCAGGGGGTTGCCGCACCGGGTCGAGCCCATTGCAGAGATCGAAGGGGTGCTCTACGTCGATGATTCCAAGGGAACTAACGTCGGAGCGACACTGGCCGCCATCGAGGGCATGGGGCGTCCTGTCGCCATCGTGCTCGGCGGGGACGGCAAGGGGCAGGATTTCGCGCCGCTGAAAGATGCGCTGAAGTGTCATGGCCGCGCCATCGCCCTGATCGGCCGTGATGGTTCGCTGATCGGGGAAGCCATTGCGGGTTGTGGTTTGCCCGTGGAGTCTTTCGCCCGTCTGGAAGAGGCCGTGCGCTGGCTCGCGGAGCAGGCACAGACCGGGGATTGCGTGCTGCTCTCGCCCGCCTGCGCAAGTTTGGACATGTTCAGAGACTACGCGCACCGTGCCGAAGTATTCATCGAAGCCGTACGCGCCTTGCCGGGAGGTGGATGATGAGACTCGCCGGTATCCTGACAGGAGGTTTTTTCGGCAAAAGCGCCAGACGGGACGATAACGTTACCGCGCGCACGGTCGGACGCCTGGTCAAGCCGAGTGTGCCGGTGAGTGACATCGACCCGGTGCTGGCCTGGTCCTCGATTATCCTGCTCACGCTCGGGCTGGTGATGGTTTATTCGGCTTCGATCGCCATTGCCGAAGGTCTTGATTCCTATGGGTTCTTCCAGGCGGACTATTTTCTGGTCCAACACGCGAAGTCCCTCTGCGTGGGGCTGGTGGCGGGGCTGATTGTGTTTCATGTGCCCATGGCGCTGTGGCAACGTATGGCTCCCTGGCTCTTCCTGATCGGTGTCGTTTTGCTGGCGGTGACGCTGGGTATTGGTCACGTAGCCGGTAACTCGCGCCGCTGGCTGGTGTTTGGGTCGGTGACCTTCCAGTCTTCCGAACTGATGAAACTTTTCGTGGCGATCTACGCTGCCGATTACACGGTGCGCAAGCTCGACGTCATGAGCAGCTTCAAACAGGGTTTCATGCCGATGACGGTGGTGATTCTTTTTGTTGGTTGCCTGCTGCTGTTACAACCCGATTTTGGCGCATTCGTAGTGATAGCCGCCATTGCGTTCGGCGTGCTTTTCCTTGGCGGTGTCAGTACGCGTGCTTTTTTGTTGCTCTGTGTTGCGGCAATTATCGGCTTCATCCTCCTGGTTCAGGTCCAGCCCTATATGCAGGCGCGCATTCGAGGCTTCATCGATCCCTGGGCCTACCAATTCGGGGACGGTTTTCAATTGGCGCAGGCGCAGATTGCTTTTGGCCGGGGCGAATGGCTGGGCGTGGGCCTGGGCAGCAGTATCCAGAAACTTTTTTATCTGACCCAACCGCATACCGATTTCCTGTTGGCGGTCATTGCCGAGGAACTGGGCTTTGTCGGGGTGTTCGTCGTCGTCGGGTTTTTCACGCTGCTGGTGCAACGGACTTTCGTCATCGGACGCGAAGCGATTCGGCTGGAACGCTATTTTTCCGGGCTGGTTGCGCAGGCCATCGGTTTGTGGTTTGGCGTACAGGCGTTCATCAACATGGGTTCGAGCATGGGGTTGCTGCCGACAAAGGGAATTACCCTGCCGCTGATGAGTTATGGCGGTTCCGGTCTGCTTGCCAACTGTCTGGCGCTTGGCATCCTGCTGCGCATCGATTGGGAAACGCGGATGCTGAAACGGAGGGCCGACACATGAAGACGGTGCTGGTGATGGCTGGAGGAACCGGCGGACACATTTTCCCCGGCATTGCCATTGCTGAGTGCCTGCGTGCACGTGGCTGGAATGTCGTCTGGCTTGTTAATCCGGACGGCATGGAAGCACGGCTCGTTCCGTCGCGCGGCTACCGGATGGACTGTCTGCGTTTTGGCGCGTTGCGTG
>JAITWP010000062.1 GCA_031285365.1 Azoarcus sp. | reverse complement strand
TTCCGAGACGCCGATGCGCTTGCGTCATGCGTAAGTGCGAATCGGTAAATTTTTACTGCGCATGACGTACTGTACCGAGTGCTTCGGTTAAGATAGCGGAACATATAGTCCGAGGGAGGGGAGATGATGACAACCAACAATATGGCTCATGATCCGCTGGAATTCGTGCGCAACATGTGGGGACGAATGGGGTTTACATTGCCGGGCATGGTGACGCCGACGCTCGATGTCGATGAACTCGAAAAACGCATTGCCGATATGCGGGCGGTTGAAGGTTGGCTGAAGATGAATCTCAGCATGCTGCAGATGGCCATTCAGGGACTCGACATGCAGCGTGCTGCCATTGCGGCGGTGCATGCGATGAGCCAGCCGATGCAGGCCGCGCAGAGCGGCGATCAGGAGGCGGATACCGCGAGCAGCAACCCGTTCCTGTGGCCCTGGAGCATGATGAGCAGCATGCCGGAAGCGGAAGCAACGTCCGCTGCCAGCGTGCCAGTCGCGGTCGACGAGGCAAAACCTCGTGCGAAACGCAAGGTGGCAAGCCGCACCAAGTAAGATTTCTGGTCTGAAAAAACGCTTCGACACCCAGGAGAGCACTGGGCGTCGGGGTGTTTTTTTGCTTTCTCTCTCTCGCCCAAAGGAACGAAGGGTAAACCGCTACCGACATTGCGCCTAGAAACCGTTAGAATGGCCTATTTTCGTTCATTCGCCAGTTTAGGAGCCTGTCCGGTATGCCCTATCGTCCGTTCAAGATACTCGGTATTCAGCAAATCGCCATTGGAGGCGTAAGCAAGCAAAAACTGCGTACCCTATGGGTCGATATGCTCGGGCTGGATGTGACGGGCAATTTTGTGTCTGAACGTGAAAACGTGGATGAAGACATCTGCGCCATGGGCAGTGGTCCGTTCAAGGTTGAAGTCGACCTGATGCAACCCGTTGACCCGGATAAAAAACCCGCTGTCCACACTACTCCGCTAAACCACGTTGGCCTGTGGGTTGACGACCTGCCGCGCGCGGTCGAGTGGCTGACTGCCCAGGGCGTGCGTTTCGCTCCCGGCGGCATCCGCAAGGGCGCGGCGGGCTACGACATCACCTTTTTACACCCGAAGGGCAACGATGAGTTTCCCATTGGCGCGGAAGGAGTTCTGATCGAACTCGTTCAGGCTCCATCAGAGGTCATCGAAGCTTTTTCCCGTCTCAATACCTGAATTCGCAAGAAAACATAACAGGCATGTATTTTCACTATTGCACCACTAAGCCAGCAGGAGTTAGTTCGATATGAGTGTCGTTCTGGAACAAAACGTTTGTGAATGCCCCAACCCGGAAGAGATGGCCGAGACCTATGCCGAGGTCGCCCGCCGGGCTTCCAAACTGATTGGTGAACACATTCAGCGAAGACTTCAGAAAGGCATTCAACCTCCGACGGACGAACTGGGGATCGCCCAGGCATTCATGGACATGATGTCTCGCCTGTTGTCCAACCCCTACAAGCTTGCGCAGTCGCAGATGAATCTGGTGTGGGACTACTTCACCCTGTGGCAGCAGTCCATGCTGCGCTTTGCGGGCATGCAGGCGGCTCCGGTCGTCATTCCCTCGCGTAGCGACAAACGCTTTCGTGATGAAGGATGGCAGGAACATTTCATGTTCGACTTCGTCAAGCAGTCCTACCTCATCGCTGCACGGCACATCCACGAAACCGTCAACGGTGTCGAAGGACTGGACGAGCAGACGGCCAGGAAAGTCGATTTCTACACCCGCCAGTACATTGATGCACTTTCTCCTTCCAATTTTGCCCTCACCAATCCGGAAGTCTTCCGGGAGACCGTGCGCTGTAACGGACAGAATCTCGTCAAAGGGTTGAACAATCTCCTGCGCGACATCGAGGAAGGTAACGGGAACCTGCGGGTTCGCATGACGGACACAACGGCCTTTGAGCTGGGCAAAAACGTCGCCACTTCACCGGGCAAAGTCGTTTTCCAGACCGACATGATGCAGTTGATCCAGTACCAGCCCAGTACAGCGAAAGTGTACAAGCGCCCGGTACTCATCGTGCCTCCCTGGATCAACAAGTTCTACATTCTCGATCTGCGCGAAAAGAACTCTTTCATCAAATGGCTCGTCGAGCAGGGGCAGACCGTATTCGTTATTTCCTGGGTCAATCCGGATGAACGGCTAGCGGAAAAGACGTTCGATTCCTACATGAAGGAAGGCATTTTTGCCGCGATTGATGCCATCGAAAAGCAGACCGGGGAGAAGGACGTCAACGCCATCGGTTATTGCCTTGGCGGTACGTTGCTTGCCGTCACGCTGGCGTATCTGGCGGCCAAAAAACAAAAACGCATTGCATCGGCAACCTTCCTCACCACGCTCACCGATTTTTCCGATCCGGGCGAATTGGGCGTGTTCATCGACGAAGAGCAGGTCACCAACCTCGAAAAGAAAATGTTCCAGCGCGGCTTCCTCGAAGGCTCCGAGATGGCGGGCACCTTCAACATGCTGCGTTCCAACGATCTCGTCTGGTCGTTCGTCGTCAACAACTACCTGATGGGCAGAAATCCGTTCCCGTTCGACTTGCTGTACTGGAACTCCGACTCCACCCGCTTGCCCGCGAAGATGCACAGCTTTTATCTGCGCAAGATGTACATGGAAAACAAGCTCGTCGAGCCGGGCGGAATCGAGATAGACGGCGTACCGCTCGATCTAGGCAAGATCAATGTGCCGTGCTACTTCATCTCCACCATCGAAGATCACATTGCACCATGGAAGAGCACCTACACGGGCGCGACCCATTTCACCGCGCCGGTGCGTTTCGTCCTTGGCGGTTCCGGTCACATCGCCGGCGTGGTTAATCCGCCCGCCGCCAACAAATACGGCTACTGGATCAATCCTGCCGACAAGCTTCCTCCTACTGCGGACGAGTGGTTCTCC